>JAYRND010000018.1:0-4944 GCA_041904885.1 Burkholderiales bacterium | reverse complement strand
GGCCGGCCCTCGCCATGCGCATCGCCCGCGCGATGTCCTCGCCCAGCGATGCGGCCGAGCGTACGGTCCAGGATGCCTTGCACGTGTGCGCCGCCATTTCCGCCTGCGCCATTTCCTGGAACGCCCCCTTGCCGAGCTCTCCCAGCGGCGCGTGCCCGGAGAGCAGCAGGACCGGCGATTCGGCGGCAAGCGCGGTATAGAGCGCGGCAACCGCGTTGGCGTGCCCCGGTCCCCCGGTCGCGAGTGCGACGCCTACCTCGCCGGTCAGGCGACCCCAGGCGTCCGCCATGTGCACAGCCGCCGCTTCGTGGCGCACGTGAAGGATCGGCAGCTTCGCGTCCAGCGCCGCATCGAACACCGGCATGACGTGATTGCCGGACAGCGAGAACACGTAACGCGTCCCGGCGCGCGCCAATGCGCGCGCGACGACGTCCGCACCGCGCATCGCCACCGCTATTGCCGGATGCCGAGCGTGCTGATCAACCCGTCGTACAGCTCGAACTGCTCGCGGACGTACCGCTCGGTCTCGGCGGCGGAGCGGATCGCCGGGATGCCGCCGATCTTGGCGATGCCGGCGAGCCACTCGGGATCCTTGGCGAGGCTGGCAAGCGCGGCCGTCCATCGCTCCACGACCTCCCTGGGCAGGCCCGGCGGCCCCATAAGCGCGGTCCAGCCAACGATCTTCTCCATGTCGGGAACGCCCGCCTCGCGCGCGGTCTGCAGCTCGGGAAGCTCCGGCAAGCGCTCGCGCGTGGTAACGAACAGCCCTCGGAGCGCGCCGGCACGGATCTGCGACACCATGGTCGTGGCATTGTTGCAGGCGAACTGGACCTGCCCTCCCAGCAGCGCGGTCGTCACTTCGCCGCCGCTCTTGTAGTGCACGCCCACCGCGGCATCTGGCTTGAGACCCGCCAGCGACATCAGGTACTGCGCCGCCATGTTCTGGCTGGTGCCGGGACCGGCGGTCGAGAAATTGAGCTTGCCGGGCTCCTTGCGGATCGTCGCGTACAGGTCCTGCACAGTTTTCAACTGCGAGTCTGCCCTCACCGCGCAGATATAGGGGTTCAGCTCCAGCAGCGACAGCATGGTGAATTCGTTCCACTTGTACGGGGCCTTGGATTCCAGCGCCGGGTACACCGCATGCGTCGCGATGCGCGCGACGAGCAGCGTGTAGCCGTCGGGCGCCGCGGTGCGCACCGCCATGGTGCCGATCGAGCCGGAAGCGCCGACGCGGTTGAGCGGAATGAAGGTGGCGTTGCCGAGGAATTTCGCCCCATGCTGCGCGAGCAGGCGGCCGGAAAGGTCGGAGTCTCCGCCAGCGCCGAAGGGGATCACCAGCGTGATCGGCTTGGCGGGGTACGACTGCGCACCGGCGCCGCCGGCCGCCAGCATGGATACGAGCAATGCGAGTAGCTTCCTCATCTACGTTCTCCTCCTGTTCTTCGCGCGACGGACCAAGCCTAGCACGGCGATGGCGTCCTTCCAGTGCCGCGCTAGGGCAACAGGCCGGCGATCGCCCGGCGCACGCCGTCCGAAGTCCAGTCGACTTCGCCCAGCGCGCTGTAGCGGATCCTGCCCTCGGTGTCGAGCACGTAGCTCGCCGGCAGGATGCGCGCCTTCCACGCCTTGGCCACGCCCGTGTCGCGGTCGAGCAACACCGGGAAATCGAGCGGCACCTGCTCCATGAACCGCCGGATGCGCGGCTCGGGTTCCGCGAGGTTGACCGCGAGTACGGCGAACGGCCGCCCGGCGAGCGATGTGCGCAGCCTGTTCATCGCGGGCATCTCGGCGCGGCACGGGTCGCACCAGGTCGCCCAGAAGTTGACCAGCACCACCTTGCCCCGGTAGTCCACGAGCCGATGCGGCCGGCCTTCCAGGTCCTGCAAGGCAAGCGGCGGCGGCGCGCCTCCGCTCCAGGGCCGCAGCTCCTGCGCGCCCGCCAGCGCCGCCGTCAGCGCGAGCAGCAGCGCGAGCAACGCGCGCGCCACTAGGTCTTCACGCCGCTGGTGCGGATCTCGTACTTGAACGAATCCGGCTCGAGCTGGTCGAGCGCCTTGCCGCCGGTCTCGCCGTTCACGTACATCAGATAGGGGACCTTCGCTCCGCTCGAGCCCGGCAGCCGGACATCGTGCGCCATGTTGTAGGCGAGCCAGTTCATTTCCCAGCCGCCGAACAGGCGCTTGCGCGCCGCCTGCACCATCGGATGGTCGATCTTCAGGTTGGTCGGCGGCTCCTCGAGCACCACCTTCCGCACGTCTGCCGGGTCGACCGGGACCCAGCCCACGCCCTGCGCGAAGAATTCCGCGCGGCAGTGCTGCGCCTTGCTGATCACGGGCGCCCCCACGCCCAGGCTCCGGTAGCCGTGGACAGAGGGCGCGACGCGAATGCCGTAGACGTCGCGCGCCGGCACCCCGACCGAGCGCGCCAGGCCCACGAACATCGCGTTCAGGTCCCCGCACTTGCCGCCGAAGTTCCGCGTTTCCAGCATCGTCTTGATGTCGCCCCAGCCGCAGCCGCGCGTCTTGGGGTCGCGGAAGGTGTTCTCCACCACCCATTCGTAGATCGCCCTCGCCTTCTCGACGTCGGTCCGTGCGCCCTTGACGATGTCGCGCGCCGTGTCGCGCACGATGCCGTCAGTCGGGATCAATTCGGTGGCCGATGTGTAGAACGCGGCATCCCCCGCCGAAAGCTTCTCCGCGCCCGGGTCCCGCTTCGCCGGATCCACGGCGCGGTCCCGCGTCACGAACCTGCTTGCCACCTCGATGACCGGCGCGGATTCGCCCTCGCGCCACTCCGCGTACAGCATCGCCGCGCCATATTTGCCGTCGCTTACGATCTGCGCCTTGGCGGCGTTGCCGCTCCAGGCGGAGCCGAGCGGACGCTGCCATTCGGTCTCGTCCAGCATCGGTAGCGGCACCCAGGCACGCGACACGCCCTGCGGCTTGACGATGGAGACCCTGGTGGTGATCTCGTACTGTCGCCAGTCGCCGGTGGTCCTCGCCGTCGCCGGCCGCCACGGCAATGCCGCCGCTACCGCGGCGGCGGCGCTGCTCTTGAGAAAACCTCTGCGCTTCATTCCGGACTCTCCTTTCGGGCGACTCTACCCTGCGCTCGATGCATCCACAATACGGCCGCAGCCTACCGTACCGTGACCTCCACCCGCTGCGCCGCGTTGTTGCCGAATCCCGCCACATCCCACGGCGGATCGAGCGGTTGCACGGCCCCGGTCGAGTCGGTGGCGCGGCAGCGCAGCTCGTGAGCCCCTGCGACTGCATGCCAGCGCGCCCGCCAGCCCCGCCAGCTGTAGGGGCCGCCAGGCGCATCCAGGTTCGCGTCCCGCCAATCGCCATCCACGGCGAACTCGACGCGCCGGACTTCCCCGTCGCCGGACCACGCGCGGCCGAGAATTTCGACCGTGCCCGCCTCCACCGTGCGCCGCCGGCCGAAGAAGTCGGGAATGCCGGGCGGCACCATCAGGGAATTGACGCGCATGCGGGTGCAGGGCACTCCCCGGTCCTCGACGCTGGCCCGGAAGTGATAGCTCAACGCCTGCTGCACGCCGTCGAAGGCGTGGTCGATGGCCTCGATGCGCTCGAGCCACTTCACGCTCGCCATGCCGTACCAGCGCGGCACCACCAGCCGCAGCGGCGCGCCGTGCTGCGGAAGGAGGGGCGCACCGTTCATGTCGTAGGCGAGCAGCACGCCCTCGCCTGACGCTTCCCCTGGTGGAAGGCTGCGCGAATAGGTGTGCTCGATGCCGCGGTCGAAGCCACGGTCGGCGCCGTGAAAGACGAGCTCGCGAACGCTCTCCTTCAGCCCCGCCTCCTTAAGGACCGCAGCCAGCGGCACGCCTGTCCACTCGGCGGTAGACACGCCCTCCTCCAGCCACGGCATCGACGGGTAGCGCGGCGCGACCTGGCCGCGGCCATTGCCCGCGCATTCGAGCGTGACGCGCACGGTTTTGGCCGGCATGCGCCTGAGCGCGGCAAGGTCCAGCGCAAGCGGGCGCGCCACCAGCCCCTCGATGCGCAGCCGCCAGGCGTCGGGGTCGACGGCGGGAATGTCGAAATGGATCAGCAGGTAGTGCAGGCCCGCGGGAGTGACGTCGTAGCGCAGCGCCTCCAGCGGCATGCCGCTGTTGCGCGTGGCGAGCGCGACTTCCTCCTGCAGGTAGCGGCCGACGATCGGAGGCCTTCGCTTTTCGCCCATCGGGCCGCGATTATAGAATGCGCCCGAATGGAGATCGCCCAGTTTCTCGAAAGCCTGCCCCCCGGCGATCTCTGGATATTCGGCTACGGGTCGCTGATGTGGTCGCCCGGGTTCCGGGCGAGCCGCAAGTCGGCCGCCCTCGCGCGCGGCTACCACCGCGCGATGTGCATCCTGTCGCATCGCTACCGGGGCACGCCGCGCAAGCCCGGGCTGGTGATGGGGCTTTGCCATGGCGGCTCCTGCTGGGGCATGGCTTTCCAGGTCCCGCGATCGCGCGTGCCGCGCGTGCTTGGCGCGCTCTGGCGGCGCGAAATGCTCAACAAGGTCTACAAGCCGACGCTGATCCCGGTCACCATCGCGCCGGGCCGGCGCGTGCGGGCGCTTGCCTTCGTCGCCGACACCTCGCATCCGCAGTTCGTGCGCGAGCTCGACCTGCACGGCAGGGCGCGCCTGGTCGCGCAGGGGATCGGCCAGCGCGGCGCCTGCGTCGACTACATCCGCAACACGCTGGAGCACATGCTCGCGCTCGGCCTCGACGATCCGCACCTGTCGCGCGTGCTCGACGCGGCGGTGAGCCTGTCCGCGCAGCGAGACCGCGGATGAGCGCGCCCCTCTGGCCCGCGCGCCTGCACTACCTTCGGCGCGACAGCGCCGAGCCCGAGCGGCTCGCGCGCTGGTACGGCGCGCTGCTCGGCGACCCGGTCGAGCCGCTGCCGGATGGCGAGTGGCTCGTGC
>JAYRND010000110.1:0-4026 GCA_041904885.1 Burkholderiales bacterium | reverse complement strand
GGCAAGCATCTCTCGCCGCACGTGCTGCGCCACGCCTTCGCCACGCACCTCATCAACCACGGCGCCGACTTGCGCGTGGTGCAGATGCTGCTCGGCCATGCCGACATTTCGACTACGCAGATCTACACGCACGTCGCGCGCGAGCGGATGAAGGCC
Source organism: Burkholderiales bacterium (assembly GCA_041904885.1). Taxonomy (GTDB): domain Bacteria; phylum Pseudomonadota; class Gammaproteobacteria; order Burkholderiales; family SG8-39; genus RBG-16-66-20. Next base: position 3,870 of record JAYRND010000110.1, on the reverse strand, counting down.
TTGCACGCGAAGCATCATCCCCGTGGCTGATACGCCGGCGACGACGTTCCTGAAGGCGAATGGCATCGCCTACACGGAGCACGAGTATGAGTATGTGGAGCACGGCGGCACCGAGGTTTCGGCGAGCGCGCTCGGCGTGCCCGAGCACCACGTGGTGAAGACGCTCGTGATGCAGGACGAGGGCGCGAAGCCGCTCATCGTGCTGATGCACGGCGACAAGAAGGTGTCGACCAAGAACCTCGCCCGGCAGGCGGGCAGGAAGCGCATCGAGCCGTGCAAGCCCGACGTCGCCCAGCGGCATTCGGGCTATCAGGTCGGTGGGACTTCGCCCTTCGGCACAAAGAAGAAGATGCCGGTCTTTCTGGAGCGCTCGGTCCTTGAACTGCCGAAGATCTACATCAACGGGGGCAGGCGAGGGTTTCTCGTCTGCATCGCGGCGAGCGACCTGCAAATTCTCGAACCATCACTTGTCGAGGCCGCGCTCGATTGATACACCCACGAATTTCGCATTGGGCAGGATGCCGATCTTGGCGGCGCTCACGCGCACCCAGGGCGCCTTGAATTCTTCCGTGATCAGCTGCGCGATGCGGTCGGCGAAGGTCTCCACCAGCCGGAAGTGGCCGCTCGCCGCGAGCGCCTTGATACGGAGCGCGACCTGCTCGTAGTCCACGGTATCCGCGACCTTGTCGCTTCGGAACACTGCCGTTCCCGGGATGCCGATGTCGAGGTCGATCGACACGGTCTGCGCCACGTGGCGCTCGCGCTGGTGGATGCCGATCAGCACCTCTACGCGCAGGTCGCGCACCAGGATGGAGTCCATGCCGCGGGATTATAGAATCCGGAGCCTATGCCGACCTCGCTGATTGAATCGTTGGGGATCGCTGCGGCCGCCTACCTGCTTGGATCGATCTCGTTCGCCGTGCTGGTGAGCCGGCTGATGGGCCTGCCCGACCCGCACAGCTACGGCTCGAAGAATCCGGGCGCGACCAACGTGCTGCGTACCGGCAACCGGCTGGCGGCGGCGCTCACGCTGATCGGCGACACGGGCAAGGGTGCGCTCGCGGTGATCCTCGCCGCCCTCTACACGGGTGAGAGCCCCGCGGCCGGCGTGGATGCGCCGATCGCGGGCGCGATGGCGCTGCTCGGGCACGCCTACCCGGTGTTCCACCGCTTCCAGGGAGGCAAGGGGGTGGCGACCGCGGCCGGAGTGCTGTTTGCCCTGAATGCGTGGCTGGGCCTGGGCGTGCTCGCGACCTTCGCGATCATCATTGCCTTCTTCCGGATGGTGTCTCTCGCGTCGATGATCGCCGCGGTGTTCGCCGTCTTCTGGGCCTGGTCCCTGTTCGGCATGGCGCCCGTCACGCCGGTGGTTGCGGCAATCGCCCTGCTCGTGATCTGGCGCCACAAGGAGAACATGGCGCGGATCGCTCGCGGCGTCGAGCCGCGCCTCGGCGCGAAGAAGCGCTAGGCGAGCGCGGCCAGGTCCCAGCGGGGCCGGACGGTGAATCCGGGCCCGCTCTCCGAAAGTTTCCTGCCGGCGCGCAATCGCAACGCCGCGGCGAAGGCGATCATCGCGCCGTTGTCGGTGCATAGCTCGGGCTCGGGATAGAAGACGTCGAATCCGGACATCCGCGCCCGTTCAGCGAGCGCGGCGCGGAGTTGCTTGTTGGCGCCCACGCCGCCCGCGACGACGAGCTGCGTCAGGCCGGTCCGCTCGATCGCCAGCGCGCACTTCGCCACCAGCACCTCGACGACGGCGTCGACGAAGGCACACGCCAGGTCTTGGGGATGAATTTCTTTGTTCTTCGAATTTTCCTTCTTTAGTAAGGTTAAAACCGAAGTTTTCAGGCCGGAAAAACTGAATTCGAGGTCGCCGCTCGCAATCATCGGCCGCGGCAGCCGGTAGCGCGCAGGGTTGCCCGATTCCGCGAGCCGGGACAGGGCGGGACCGCCCGGATACCCCAGTCCTAGCAGTTTCGCCGTCTTGTCGAAGGCCTCGCCCGCGGCGTCGTCCTGGGTCTCGCCTAGCAGCTCGTAGCGGCCGACCTCCTGCACGCGCATCAATTGCGTATGGCCGCCCGATACCAGCAGCGCAACGAAGGGGAAACGCGGCGCCCTGGAGGACAGCAAGGGCGACAGAAGATGGCCCTCGAGATGATGGATGCCGATCGCGGGTACTCCCAGCGAGTGCGCCATGCCGCGCGCAAACGCCGCGCCCGCGAGCAGCGCGCCCGCGAGCCCGGGCCCCTCGGTGTACGCGACCGCACCCAGTTCCTGCATCCGCCGGCCGGCGCGGCCGAAGACCTCGCGGGTGAGCGGCACCAGGCGCCGCAGGTGGTCGCGCGAGGCGAGCTCCGGGACGACCCCGCCGTAGGCTTCGTGCATGGCCACCTGGGAATGGACGGCATGAGCCAACAGCCCCCCCGCGGCATCCTCGTAGAGCGCGAGTCCGGTCTCGTCGCAGGAGGTCTCCACGCCCAGGATCAGCATTCGGGGATTGTGCCGGGACTTCTGATAGAATGCGCGCCTTTCCGGAATCCGGGGACGGCATGCCGACGATACGCATCAAGGAAAACGAGCCCTTCGAAGTGGCGATGCGCCGCTTCAAGCGCACCGTGGAGAAGACCGGTCTCCTGACCGAACTTCGCGCGCGCGAGTACTACGAGAAGCCGACCACGGAGCGCAAGCGCAAGCTGGCCGCCGCGGTCAAGCGCCACCACAAGCGCCTGCGCAGCCAGCTGCTGCCGAAGAAGATGTACTAGGACCCGGTTTCGCCGACAGACACAAGGGCGCCTCGGCCGAAAGCCGGGGCGTTTTGATTTCATGACCCTGAAAGACAAGATCACCGAAGACATGAAGGCCGCGATGCGCGCCAAGGAGACCGCGCGCCTCTCGACCGTGCGGCTGCTGCTCGCGGCGATGAAGCAGAAGGAGGTCGACGAGCGAGTGGTGCTGACGGATGCGGACGTGCTCTCGATCATCGAGAAGATGCTCAAGCAGCGGCGGGAATCCATCGCGCAGTACGAGAAGGCGGCGCGCAACGACTTGGCCGATGTGGAGAAGGCCGAGATCGCGGTGCTCTCGGCCTACCTGCCGCAGCAGCTCTCGGAAGCCGAAGTCGCGAAGGAAATCGAGGCGGCCATCGCCGCCAGCGGCGCGGCCGGTGCGAAAGACATGGGCAAAGTCATGGGCTTGCTGAAGTCCAGGCTTGCGGGCCGCACCGACATGGGCAAGCTCTCGGGGCTGGTCAAGGCGAAGCTTGCCGGGTAGATTGGCGGCGCACCCAGCGCCGTGATTCCTGAGTCCTTCAAGCAGGACCTGCTCAACCGCGTCGACGTCGTCGAGGTGGTTTCGCGCTACGTGCGCCTGAAGAAGGCCGGCGCGAACTTCCAGGGCCTGTGCCCGTTCCACAACGAGAAGTCGCCCTCGTTCACGGTCAGCCCGAGCAAGCAGTTCTACCACTGCTTCGGCTGCGGCGCGCACGGCAACGCCATCGGCTTTCTCATGTCCTACGGCGGCATGGGCTATGTGGACGCGGTGAAGGACCTGGCCTCGCACGCCGGCATGCAGGTGCCCGAAGCGCAGCCGCGCTCCGCGGAGCAGGCGCGGCGCGAAAGCGATCGCAAGGAGCAGGAAACGGGCCTCTTCGCGATCCTCGAGCGCGCGATGGAGTTCTACCGCGCCGAGCTGAAGAAGTCCCCGCGCGCCATCGAATACCTGAAGGGGCGCGGCCTCACCGGCGAGATCGCGGCGCGTTTTCGCATCGGTTATGCGCCGGACGACTGGCAGGGCCTGAAGGCGGCATTTCCCGATTACGAGCAGAAGGGCCTGGTCGAGGCGGGCCTGGTGGTCGTCAACGAGGACAAGCGC
>JAYRND010000109.1:0-9531 GCA_041904885.1 Burkholderiales bacterium | reverse complement strand
CCTTGACCGCTTCCTTCATGTAGCGCTCCAGCTCCGCCTGCTGGTGCACGATCTCCATGGCGCGGCCGCCCAGCACGTAGCTCGGGCGCACCACGACCGGGTAGCCGATCTCGGCGGCGAAACGCACCGCGTCCTCGGTCGTGCGCGCCGTCCGGTTGGGGGGCTGCAGAAGCTTGATTTCGTGCAGCAGCTTCTGGAAGCGCTCGCGGTCCTCGGCGGCGTCGATGGCGTCGGCCGTGGTGCCGATGATCGGCACGCCCGCGGCGGCGAGATCGCGCGCGAGCTTGAGCGGCGTCTGCCCGCCGTACTGCACGATCACGCCGAAAGGCTTCTCCTTGTCGACGATCTCAAGCACGTCCTCCAGCGTGAGCGGTTCGAAGTACAGCCGGTCCGAGGTGTCGTAGTCGGTCGAGACGGTCTCCGGGTTGCAGTTGACCATGATGGTCTCGAAGCCGTCCTCGCGCAGCGCCAGCGCCGCGTGCACGCAGCAGTAGTCGAATTCGATGCCCTGGCCGATGCGGTTCGGCCCGCCGCCCAGCACCATCACTTTTTTCCGGTCCGTAGGCTCGGCCTCGCACTCCTCCTCGTAGGTCGAGTACATGTAGGCGGTGCGCGTGGCGAACTCCGCGGCGCAGGTGTCCACGCGCTTGTAGACCGGCCGGATGTTCAGGGCATGCCTTTTCGCCCGGACCTGGGATTCCTTCGACTTCAGGAGAAAGGCGAGCCTGCGGTCGGAAAAGCCCTTGCGCTTCAGCTCGAGCAGCTTCTCCCGGGGGATGTCCTCGAGCCGCCTGTCGTCCAGCTCCAATTCCAGGTCGACGATTTCCTTGATCTGCGCGAGGAACCACGGGTCGATGTGCGTCAGCCGCTGCACCTCGTCGAGCGTCATGCCGCTCTCGAAGGCGTCGCCCACGTACCAGATGCGCTCGGGGCCGGGGTCGCCGAGCTCGCGCTCCAGCGTCTCGCGGTCCCGCGTCTTCTGGTTCAGGCCGTCGACGCCCACCTCCAGCCCGCGCAGCGCCTTCTGGAAGGATTCCTGGAAGCTGCGGCCGATGGCCATCACCTCGCCCACCGACTTCATCTGCGTGGTCAGGCGGTCGTTCGCCTGCGGGAACTTCTCGAAGGCGAAGCGCGGCACCTTGGTGACCACGTAGTCGATGCTGGGCTCGAAGGAGGCGGGCGTCGCCCCGCCCGTGACCTCGTTCTTCACCTCGTCCAGGGTGTAGCCAACCGCCAGCTTGGCGGCCACCTTGGCGATCGGGAACCCCGTCGCCTTGGACGCGAGCGCCGAGGAGCGCGAGACGCGGGGGTTCATCTCGATCACCACCATCCGCCCGTCCTTCGGGCTGATGGCGAACTGCACGTTCGAGCCGCCGGTGTCCACGCCGATCTCGCGCAGCACCGCGATCGAGGCGTCGCGCATGATCTGGTATTCCTTGTCCGTCAGCGTCTGCGACGGCGCGACGGTGATCGAGTCCCCGGTATGCACGCCCATCGGGTCGAGGTTCTCGATCGAGCACACGATGATGCAGTTGTCCGCCTTGTCGCGGACCACCTCCATCTCGAATTCCTTCCAGCCGATCAGCGATTCCTCGATGAGCAGCTCGCGCGTCGGCGAGGCTTCCAGCCCCCGCTCGCAGATGGCGACGAATTCCTCGCGGTTGTAGGCGATGCCGCCGCCGGCGCCGCCCAAGGTGAACGAGGGCCGGATCACCACCGGGAAGCCGAGGCCGGCCCGCACCTGCAGCGCCTCCTCCATCGAGTGCGCGAGCGCCGAGCGCGCCGAGGCGAGGCCGATGCGGGTCATGGCCTTCTTGAACTTCTCGCGGTCCTCGGCCTTGTCGATCGCCTCGCGCGAGGCGCCGATCATCTCCACGCCGAACTTCTCCAGCACGCCGTTCCTCGCCAGGTCGAGCGCGCAGTTGAGCGCCGTCTGCCCGCCCATGGTCGGCAGCAGCGCGTCGGGGCGCTCCTTCTCGATGATCCGCGCCACGGTCTGCCAGAGGATCGGCTCGATGTAGGTCGCGTCGGCCATCTCCGGGTCGGTCATGATGGTCGCCGGGTTGGAGTTCACCAGCACCACCCGGTAGCCTTCCTCGCGCAGCGTCTTGCAGGCCTGCGCGCCCGAGTAGTCGAACTCGCAGGCCTGGCCGATCACGATCGGCCCCGCGCCGATAATGAGGATGCTCTTGATGTCGTTACGCTTTGGCATCGCTCATCAATTTCGCGAAACGGTCGAACAGGTAGCCGATGTCGTGCGGGCCCGGGCTCGCCTCCGGATGGCCCTGGAAGCAGAACGCCGGACGGTCCGTCCGCGCGAGCCCCTGCACGGAGCCGTCGAACAGAGAAATGTGTGTTTTTCTCAAGTTGGAACCAATCGTTGAAGCGTCAACAGCAAAACCGTGGTTCTGGCTGGTGATGACGACCTGTCCGGTGTCCAGGTCCTTCACCGGGTGGTTGGCGCCATGGTGGCCGAACTTCATCTTCATCGTCTTCGCGCCCGAGGCGAGGCCCATCAGCTGGTGGCCGAGGCAGATGCCGAAGACGGGGATGCGGGTGGCGTCGAGGATCTCGCCGATCGCCTCGATCGCGTAGTCGCAGGGCTCGGGGTCGCCCGGGCCGTTGGAGAGGAAGACGCCGTCCGGCTTCATCTTCAGCACTTCCCTTGCCGGGAAGGCCGCGGGTACGACGGTCACGCGCGCGCCGCGCTCGACCAGCAGGCGGAGGATATTGCGCTTGATGCCGTAGTCGTAGGCGACGACATGGCGCTCCTGCTGCTTTTTTTCCGAGAATCCCGTGCCGAGCGCCCAGCTGCCTGCCGTCCACTCGTAGGGCTTGTCGACCGTGACCACCTTGGCGAGGTCCATGCCGGCCAGACCAGGGAATCTCTTCGCCTCGGCAAGGGCCTTCTTCTCGTCGACTTCACCCGCGACGAGACAACCATTCTGCGCACCCTTTTCCCGCAGGATGCGGGTGAGCTTGCGCGTGTCGATGTCGGCGATCGCGACAACGCCGTGCATTCGCAGGTATTGCTGCAAATCCGATTCGGAACGGAAATTCGAATGCAGCCCCGGCAAGTCGCGGATGACCAATCCGGCGGCATGCACCCGGGACGATTCCTCGTCCTCGGCGTTGACGCCCGTGTTGCCGATGTGAGGATAGGTGAGCGTGACGATCTGGCGGCAGTACGAGGGATCGGTGAGGATCTCCTGGTAGCCGGTCATCGAGGTGTTGAACACCACCTCGCCCACGCTCAGGCCGGGCGCGCCGATGGACCGGCCCCGAAACACCGTCCCGTCGGCGAGGACGAGACAGGCGCGTTCGGTCACAGTCACAGCGACGACTCCAGATATGGGCGTGAAAAAGCGGGAGGGCCGCGTCCTGCTTGGTGGGCCGTTCCCGCTCGGCTTGAGGCAAGGATTATACGCCTACTTCAGCCCGAGCACATCCTTCATGTCGTAGAGCCCGGCGCTCCTGCCGACCAGGAATTTGGCGGCGCGCAGCGCGCCGAGCGCATAGGTCATGCGGCTTTGCGAGCGCACCGTCACTTCGACCCGCTCGCCCGTGCCGGCGAAGATCACGGTGTGCTCGCCGACGATGTCGCCGCCGCGGATGGCGTGGAAGCCGATCTGCCCGGAGGGCCGCGCGCCGGTGTCGCCGTGCCGCCCGTGAACGGCGGCTCCGGAAAGGTCTTGCTTCATGGCGGAAGCGATGATTTCCCCGAGCTTCAGGGCCGTACCGGAGGGCGCGTCCACCTTGTGGCGGTGGTGCGCCTCGATGACCTCGACGTCGAAGTCCGCGCCCAGGATCGTGGCGGCGACCTCTACAAGCTTGAACACCGCGTTCACCCCGATGGCAAAGTTCGGCGACATCGCGATCGGGATCTTGCGGCCCGCGCGCAGGATCGCCTTGCGCAGGGATTCCGGGATGCCGGTCGTGCCGATGACGATCGCCTTGCCCGCCTTCTCGCAGGCTTCCAGGTGCTCGAGAGTCCCTTCGGGGCGCGTGAAATCGATGAGCACGTCGCCCGCGGCGACCGCCTTGCGGACGTCCGAGCCGACGGTCAAGCCGCCAAGGTCGCGGCCGACCGCGGGGCTGCCCGCGGCGTCGAGCGCGGCGGCAAGCTGCAGCGCCGGATCGGCGAGCACGCCTTCGATCAGGGCCTGGCCCATTTTGCCTCCCGCCCCGGCCACCACGATCTTCAGTTTTTTCACAGCCCGATCTTCTCTTTCATTTGCTGCCACCAGCTTTTTTCCTGCGGCTGGCCCGCCTTCGACTCTTCGGTCTTGTTTTCGTCCGCCTTCTTTTCGTCCGCCGGCTTCGCCGTCTCCGCGGCGGGTGCCGTCTCAGGCTCGTCGCTGGCGGCACGCCAGTTCTGCTTCGTCTCCGCGGGCTCTACGATGGCGGGCGGCTTGGCCGGTTCGGCGGCAGGCTTGGCCGGCTCCGTCGATGGCCTGGCGAGATCGAATCCTGGCCTGGGCGGCTCACCCGCTGGGGACGAAGGCTCGGCCGCGGGCCTCGGCGCCTCCGCCGCCGGCTTGGGCGCGACCGGCGCGGGCTTGGCGGCAGCGGCAGGCGCTTCGGGCTTCATCTGGGGAACGAAGCCCGTGGGCTGCGGCGCCGCCCCCTCCGGCGGAACGAGGTCGCCGATCACGCGCGCGAGCCGGTCCTTCTCGAACACCACCGACAGGTTGCGCTGCTCGCGCTTTGCGCCAGGCACATCGCGATAGAAGACGTAATCCCAGCGGTCGGCGTGGAACACGTCCTGCAGCAGCGGTGTGCCGAGCACGAAGCGCACTTGCTCCCGCGTCATCCCGACCTTGAGCTGCGCGACCATCTCCTGGGAAATGTAGTTCCCCTGCTGAATGGTCATGCGGTAGGGCTCGAGCCCGGGCACCTTGGGAATGATCAGTTCCCTCTGCTGGCAGCCGGAGAGCACCGCCGCGATGCTGAGCGCGAGCGCCCCGGTGCAAAAGCGGCGGTCGGCGTCGATCATGAGCCTATAATGATACTGGATGACGACCGCCCAGAGCCTGAAGGACATCGGCCTCAAGGCCACGCTGCCCCGGCGCAGGATCCTCGAGCTGTTCGAAGCGAGCAAGGTGCGCCACTTGTCGGCGGAGGATGTGTACAAGGCGCTGATCGCGGAGGGCATGGACGTTGGACTCGCCACGGTCTACCGAGTTCTCACGCAGTTCGAACAGGCCGGGCTGCTCGCGCGCCAGCACTTCGAAACCGGCAAGGCGGTCTTCGAGCTGAACCAGGGCGGCCACCACGACCACCTGGTGTGCATGCAGTGCGGCCGAGTGGAAGAGTTCTACGACGCCGACATCGAGAAGCGCCAGGGCGACATCGCGGCGGAGAAAGGCTTCGCGCTGCGCGGCCATTCGCTCGCGCTCTACGCGGACTGCACCAAGCAGAACTGCCCCCACAGACCCGCGTAGGGTCTATTTTCCGAGAAGCTCAGCAGCGTGCTTGCGCGCGCTCTTCTCGGCGCCGCCCAGCATCCGCGCGAGTTCGGCGATTCGCGCGTCGCGATTGAGCTTCGCGACCTTCACCTTCAAACCACTTCGCGCCACGGCCCACTGCGCACCGGCCTGCGCCGCCACCTGCGGCAAGTGCGTGACGCACAGCACCTGGCGGTCGCCGCCGAGCTTGCGCAGCGCGCGGCCGACCGTTTCGGCGACCGCGCCGCCGATCCCGGCATCGACTTCGTCGAAAACCAGCGTGCCGATCGGCGACTCGCGCGCCGCCACCAGCTGGATCGCGAGGCTGATGCGCGACATCTCGCCGCCCGATGCCACCTTGGCGAGCGGCCGCAGCGGCAGGCTCGGGTGCGAGGCGACCTCGAATGCGACCTCCTCCGCGCCGAACCCGCCCGGCTCATCCAGGGGCCGGAGCGAGACCGAAAAGCGGCCCCCGCTCATCGCCAGCGCCTGCATCGCCTGCGTGACCTCGCGCCCGAGCGCCTGCGCCGCGGCCCTGCGTTTGGCCGAGAGCTTCTTCGCGGACGCATCGAAGCGGCCCTTCGCCGCCGCGACCTCGCGTTGCAGGGCCTCGGGGCTCGCGGCCAGCTCCAGCTCGCGGTACCGCTGCGCCAGTTCCGCTTCCAGCACGTGCAGCTCCTGCGGGCGCACGCGATACTTGCGCCCCGCCGCGTGCAGCGCCTCGATGCGAGCCTCGGCCGCGCGCAAGGCCTCCGGGTCGAGGTCGACGCTGGAGGCATAGTCCCGAAGGTCGCGCGCCGCCTCGGCCGCCTGCGCCTCCGCCGATTCGAGCATCGCGACGATGTTCTTCAGCCGGCCGTCGTGCGCCGAGAGCGCGCGCAGGCGGCTCGCCACCGCCGAAAGCTGCGGCAGGCAGGCGCCGTCGGCCTCGGACAGCGCCTCTAGGGAGGATTGCGCGCCCGCCAGCAGGCTCGAACCGTGCGCGAGCCGCTGGTGCTGCGCGGCGAGCGCCTCCCATTCGTCGGCCTTGGGGCCAAGCTTCTTCAGCTCCGCGACCTTGTCCTGCAGGTCCAGGCGCTCGGCCTCCCGCTTCTCGAACTGCTCCACCGCCTCGGCGGCGAGCGCTTCCAGCCGCCGCCACGCGCGCCAGGCCTCGGCGCAGTCCCGCGCCAGGTCCTGCGCTCCCGCGTGCGCGTCCAGGAGCTCGCGCTGCGCGGCCGGACGCAGCAAGGACTGGTGCTCGTGCTGGCCGTGGATGTCCACGAGGCGCTCGCCCGCCTCCTTCAGCTGCGCAAGCGTGGCCGCGTGGCCGTTGATGAAGCAGCGCGAGCGCCCCGAGCCGTCGATGGTCCTCCTGACGAGGATTTGATTGGCGTCGCCCTGGAATTCGTTCGCCTCGATCCACGCGGACAACGGGCTCTTCTCGTCAACATCGAATTCCGCCGACAGCTCCGCCCGCTCCGCGCCTTCCCGGACCAGGGACGCGTCGCCGCGCCCGCCCACGAGCAGCTCGATCGCGTCGACCAGGATCGACTTGCCCGCGCCGGTCTCGCCGCTCAGCACCGTGAAGCCCGCGCCGGGCTCGAGCTCGGCGCGCTCTACCAGGACGAAATCGCGGATCGCCAGCGCGCGCAGCATCGCTCGCCAGTCTAACTGGACTTTTCGCGCATCGGCAGCAGCCAGAGGATCGCCGCCAGCTGCAGCATGCCGAGGACGCCGAAAGCGACCGCATAGCCTTCGGCCGGATAGCGGCCGCCGTCGGCAGGCCACTGGCGCAGCAGGACGCCGATTCCCCACTGGAAGGCGAACGAGGCCAGGAACATGAAGATGTTCGAGGCGGTGATCACGCGGCCGGTCAGCGCGCCGGGGAAATGCCGGGACAGGATCGCGTACGGCAGCGCCGCGGCGCAGGCGCCGAAACCGTAGAGCATGACCGTCGCCAGGGCGCCGGCGCGCACGCCCGCTGCCAGGACGAAGAACGCGACGAGCGCCAGCGTCATGCCGACCTTGTAGGCGGTCAGGCGCGCCGCCATGCGGTCAGCCAGCGTGCCGAAGAGCACCGAGCCAAACCCGTAGGCGAGCGAGCCGGCAAGCAGAGCACGCGCCACTTCGGCGCGCGACATGCCGCCGATGTCCGCCAGCCAGGGGGCCAGCCACAGTCCCTGCAGCGCCTGGTAGCCGCCGTGCACGACGACCAGCGGCATAGCTACGCGCCAGAAGAAGACGCTGCGCAGGATGGCGCCGATCTCGGAGAACTGCCGCGACCAGGTTTCCCCCGCGCCGGGCAGCGGCTTTTCCGGAACCGCGAAATGGATCAATGCCGCCACCGCCGCGCAGCCGGCCGCCAGCACGTAGAACACGGCCCGCCAGCCTGCGGCACCGGCGAGCGCTTCCACCGGCGCGGTCGCGGCCATCGCGCCCAGCGCGCCGATTGCGAGGATCCATCCGTTCAGGGTCGCCAGCCGCGACAGCGGAAACCACAGCGTGAACGCCTTGATCGAGCCCATCAGGCAGCCGGAGACGCCGAGGCCGAGCAGCGCGCGCCCGAGCGCGAGCGTCGCCACGCCCTGCGAGAGCGCGAACACGGCCCCGCCCGCCGCGGCGACCAGGAGCAGCGCCGAAAGCACGCGCCGCGGCCCGAAGCGGTCGAGCAGCACTCCGAGCGGGACCTGGAACGCAGCGAAGGCGAGGAAGTAGGCGCTCGTGAGCAGCCCGAGGTCCGACGGCGAAAGCGCGAAGTCCGCCGCGAGATCGCGCGCGATGACCGCGTTGACGTAGCGCAGCAGGATCGAGAGGAAGAACCCGCTCGCGAACGGAATGAAGACGACGGCGATCAGCCTGGCCGGAAGGGCCTCCCGCGGGACTGCCGGATCGCGGCTCACTCTTCCGGCTTGGTTCCTACCGCGTTGCTCCAGCGCAGCTTCTCGCGCAGCATCGTGAAGTAGCTGTAGCCGGGCGGATGCACGAAGCGGATGGCGTCGGCCGAGCGTCGCAGCACCAGGCGGTCGCGCTCGTGCAGATCGGTGAGCGCAAAGCCGTCGAAATGCGCGCGGGCATCCACCGCGCGCACCAGCTCGATCTCGATCACGCTCGCGTCGCTGACGCTGATCGGCCGCGCCGACAGCACGTGCGGGTTGAGCGGCACCAGCGCGAAGGCGGGCACCGTGGGCTGCAGGATGGGGCCCTGCGCCGAGAGCGCGTAGGCGGTGGAGCCGGTGGGCGTGGCCACGATGACCCCGTCGGCACGCAGCCGGTAGACGTACTCGCCGTTGATGCTCAGCTTGAATTCGATGAGCCGCGCCTGCGAGCCCTTGGTCACCACCGCCTCGTTCAGCGCCACCGTGCGCAGCAATGTTTCCGCGCCGCGCAGGATCTCGGCCTCGATCAGCGCCCGCTCCTCGATCTCGTGGCGGCCGTCCAGGATCGAGCCCACGGACTCGCTCATGTCCGAGAGCGCGATGTCGGTCATGAAGCCGAGCCGGCCCTGGTTGATTCCCGCCAGCGGCACCTTCCGGTGCGCGAGGTTTCGCGCCGCGGCGAGCATGGTGCCGTCGCCGCCCAGCACGATCGCCAGGTCGCAGCCGCGGCCGATCTCGTCGAAACTCGCCACCTGGTCGCGCGCGCCCTCGGCGTCCACGCTGCGCGCGGTTTCCTTCTCGATGACCACCTCGCAGCCGCGCCGGTGCAGGAACGCGCGCAACGCGCGCAGCGACTGCGCGATCTCCGGCGTCTGCTTGCCGACCAGGGCGACGCGGCGGAACGCGGGGCGCTTCGTCTGCTTGGGCGGCATCGGGCGATTCTAACTGTAGAATCGCGCCATGCTGGACAAACGCGCCCAGGTCCTGCTCAAGACCCTGATCGAGCGCTACATCGCCGAGGGCCAGCCGGTCGGCTCGCGCACCCTGTCGCGTCACTCGGGGCTCGACCTTTCCCCGGCGACGATCCGCAACGTCATGGCCGACCTGGAGGAGCTGGGGCTGATCGCGAGCCCGCACACGTCCGCCGGGCGCGTGCCGACGCCGCTGGGCTACCGCTTCTTCGTAGACACGCTGCTGGTGGTGAAGCCGCTCGAATCCGGCGAGCT
>JAYRND010000017.1:0-14734 GCA_041904885.1 Burkholderiales bacterium | reverse complement strand
TTCTCGACCTCGATGATGGAGCGGTCAAAGACGTTGAGCAGCATGTCGTAGCGCAGCCCGGACTCCTTGGCGACCTGTTCGCCGAGCGCCAGGTAGCGGCTGCCGGCGATGTCGCGGAAGAAGTCGCTCTTCCTCTTTGCGCCCGGGGCGAACAGCTCGGGCGCCTCACTGCGCAGGAGGACGAACACCTTGCCGAGCGCCTGCGAGACGTCGCGCTCGGCGCCGCCGAAGCGCGCGCCCTCGACGTTGCGCTGGCAGACCGTCTCCAGGTCGGCGAGCTGCTCGAGGAACTGCTCCAGGCGGAAGTCGCGCTCGAGCTGCGCGATGAAATCCTCCAGGCCGCCGTTCAGGACCTTTTCGTCCGCCAGGGCGTTCCGGAACAGCTGGAACCGCGCGCTGACCAGCGCCTCCTGCTTGGCGATCGCCGCGGCGGTGTCGTAGTTGGAGCGCGAGTTGGTGATGCCGCGCCCGAGGACGTTGCGTTCCTCGTCGATGACCACCGCCTTGGTGGTCGTGGAGCCCAGGTCAATGCCGATGAAGCATCTCATTTGCGGATCTTTTTTGCTTGATCATTTGAAAATAGCTCTCCAGGCGGTTCTTGATATTCGCCGCGGAGAAGTAGCGCGGATCCACCAGGTCGGACTCGATGAACGCGGCCGGCTTGCCGGTGCGCTTCTCGACCTCGCGCAGGATCAGCAGCTGGCCTGCGGAGAAGCTGTTGCAGCTCTTGATCGAGTTGATGAGCAGCCCGTCGGCCTGGTACTCGTCCATGTACCGGCAGATCATGTCGATGCGCTGCGGGAAGTTGAGGTTGGTGTAGCAGCCGAGGCAGTACTCGGCGAGCGACTCGAGCGGCCGGTCGGGATCGTGGCGGAAGCCGAAGTCGTAGACGCCACCGACCTTGGCGTAGGTGGAGGCGACCACCACCGCGCCCTCGTCGTAGAACATCTTCCAGAAGTCGCGGAAGCTGGTCCAGTTGGGCGGCCCCTCGACCACCAGGCGGTACTTTTCGCCCGGGTGCTCGCCCTCGGGCGTAACCGGGCCCTTGCCCTCGCGCACGCGCTGCTCGACCTCGCTCCAGAGCGTGTCGTAGTAGCGCGTCGCTTCCGGCATGCCACGGAAGGCGGTGAAGATCGGCCCGATGTAGTAGACGGCGCCGAAATAGCCGTCGATGGGGCTGGGCCGGTTCTTGGCCGACTGCAGCACCCGGACCAGGTTCTCCTCGGCCTTCACGGACTCGCGCATGTACTGGCGCAGGCGGTCAATGTCGAACTTGACTCCCGACACCCTCTCGAGCGTGGGGATGACCTTTTCCTTCAGCTGCTTGACGACGTAGTCGCGCATCGCCGGCGAAACGTGGCCGTCGCCCTGGTAGGGCACGTGCAGCATCACCGTCTCGCAGTCGTACTTCTGGCGGATCAGCTCGAACCACTTCATGAAGGTGAAGCAGCCGGTGTAGGAGAGCAGCAGGACGTCGGGCGTCGGCAGCGGCTCGCCGTTGGGACCGATCTCTCCCTGCAGCATCATGCCCAGGTCGGCCTTGACGTAGGTGCAGACGTCCTCGGAGTGCCCGTCGCGCTCGGCGTCCATGATCATCTTCCCGGACTTCTTGCGCATGCCGTTCTGCAGCGCGTTGGTCTCCGGGAGGCTGCGCGCAAAGTCGAAGCACATCAGCAGCTCGTTCAGGTTGCCGGGCACGAAGGTGGCCGAGACCTTCCGGTTCATGGCGCGCGCGGTGGCGAGCTCGTGGTAGTTCTTGTTGATGAGCTCCTTCTGCAGCCACATCGCGTCTTCCTTCTGCACTGGCGCCTGCGGTTTTTTCGGCGCTGCAGAGGAAGGCATCATCTGTACAGGGGTGCTCATGCGGCGCTCCACAATTTGATCGAGTCGGCAAAGGTGCCGGCCTGCTCGCGGATCGGCGCCATCTGGCCGGTGTTCTCCGCGTACTTGAAGGCGGTGTGCGGAATCTTGTGCCTGGCGAGCACGTCCTGCAGCATCGGGCGCTCGAGCAGCGCCGGGTCGCAGAACGAGGGCGCGGCGAAGATCACGCCCTCGGCGCCCCTGGTCTTGACCTGCCGGAGCAGGAACTGGCCCTTGTCCGCCTTCTTGTCGTCGTACTTCGACGCGGTAGAGGCCGAGCGGTGCAGGAAGGCCATCGACAGCTCCTCGAGGGGGTCGCCGGTCACCGGCACGTCGTCCAGCAGCCAGCGCATGGCCAGCATGAAATCGTCGTCCACGACGTAGCAGCCCGCCATCTCGATCGACTTGATCAGGCCGAGCGGCGGCTGCTCGCAGAACGCGCCGGTGAGCACGATGCGCGCGTTGTCGCGCTTTGGACGTTGTGCCTTTTCGGCTTCCGCGAGATATTTCTTCACCAGTTCCGTGTGTTCTTCCGGGGGGAGAACGCAGCCGGCGCGCAGCAGCAGGTAGACCTCCGAGGTCGGCGCCTGCCACGGTTTCTGCGCCCGGAACGCGTACAGGTCGCGCAGCGCGCGCCGGTTCTCGTTGTACACGGCGATCGAGGCGCGCAGCGCGTCGTCGGTGATCTCGGTGTCGGCGAGCGCCGACAGGTCGTTGCGCAGCACCGTCATCTCGCGCACGTAGAACTCGCCGCCGATGGTGTCGTCGTAGTTCTGCGGCACGTCGATGTAGCGCACGTACTTGTCCTTGAACAGAATCTGCCACATGCCCGAGAGGTTGCGGATCACGTCGCAGATCGAGGGGAACAACATCCCGTCCAGGCAGTCGAGGCGCCCGGTGAGGCCGAGTTCCAGGGTCGAGCGCGGAATGCGGCAGATGTAGCTCTGGTAGTAGGCGTCGCCCTGGATCACCTCCAGCTGGTCGCCGCCGCCGAAGATGCCCACCGGCAGCATGCCGGCGGCGTGCACGATCTCGCGCGGGACGTAGATCGGCATGTAGCCGATCGCCTTGCGGCCGGGCTGCGCCTCCTTCCAGCGCTTGACGGCACCGAACTCGAGGTCCTCGAACAGCGCCTCGCAGCGCTTCACCACTTCGGCGACGCTCATCTGTGCTCCCAGGCAGGCTTGCGCTTGGCGAGGAAGGCGGCAAGGCCTTCGTTCGCGTCGCGCGTGTTCATCAGGTCGTTGAGGTAGCTTTCCTCGGCGTCGGCGAGGCGCGCGCGCGCGAGCTCCGCGAACGCCGAGCGCGCCGCGCGCACCCCGTGCGCGATGGAGGACGCGCTCTTGTCGGCGAGGTTGGCGTCGAAGTAGGCGAGCGCCGCGGCCGCCGGATCCTCCGCGGCGTGGTTGGCGAGGCCCCAGGCCGCCGCCGTAGCGCCGTCGATGGAGCGCCCGGAGTAGAGCAGGTCCTCGGCGCGCGCCTGCGCGATGCGCAGCGGCAGCAGCACCGAGGCGGCGGGCGGGAACACGCCCAGCTTGATCTCCGGCTGGCCGAGCTGGGCGTCGGGCGCAACGAAGAGGAGGTGCCCGGCCATGGCGAGCTCGAGGCCCCCGCCCAGGCACTGGCCGCGCACCGCGACCAGGATCGGGCGGCGCCAATCGAGCATCGTCCCGAGCAGGGCGTGCAGCGCGGCCAGCATGGCCGCGCAGTTTTCGGGCAGGTGCTCCTCGACGCTCGCGCCGAAGGAGAAATGCGGCCCCTCGTGGTCGAGGAGCACGGCGAGTATTTTTTTGTTCTTTTGATGGGAAGCAAAACAACCAGAGAGCGCAGCGACCATTTGCGCATCAATGATGTTCGCCTTGGGCCGCGAGAGGCGCAGGCGCAGCAGCGCGCCGTCGCGCTCCAGCCAGGCCTTGAGGGGACCGCCGGATTCGGCCATCTGCTGCGGCTGTGCGCTCATGCGCTCACGCCCGCTTGCGCGCCTTGGGCTGGATCGAGTCGTGCAGCGGGCCGACCCAGCTCTCGTTGCGCGCGAGGGCCTGGCGCAGGGCAATGAAATCCACCTCGCGGTCGTCCTTGCTGCCTTCGTTGAAGGCGGTGAAGCCGGCGCGCGCCTCGGTCATCATGTTGAGCGCCAGCCAGGCGCGCGAGTCCTCCTTGTTGCGGTTCCAGGCCTCGAGCTTGGGCTTGCGCAGCTCCTCCAGCGTCTTGGTCATGCAGTCCGGGAAGGTGAGCAGCATCTTGGCGCACAGCTCCTCGACTTTCGCGTCGAGCAGCGAGAGGTCGACTGCGCCTTTCTTGAGGGTTTGCTTTCCTTCTTCCAGGGCTTTTCCGGCAAGGGGCTTGCCGAACGCAATCCGCCCGAACTCGTCGTACAGCCTTTGCGTCTCGACGAGCGGATTGGCGACGAACTTTCCGTCCACCTTCAGTGCGGGAACGATGTCGGTGAGCATGCCCATGTGGTAGGCCTCGTGCGCGGAGAAAGGCTCGCACAGGACGCAGGCGGCCATGGCGCGCTCGGCGCCGATCATCAGCGGCAGGAAGTCGGTGGCGCCGCCGATGGGCGCGGAGCCGTGCTTGGGGCCGGCCTGGCCGAATCGCGCCAGGTCCTGCGCCACGGTGAAGTCGCAGGCCATGCCGATCTCCTGGCCGCCGCCGATGCGCATGCCGTTGACGCGGCAGATCACCGGCTTGTCGCAGGCGAGGATCGCCGAGACCATGTCGTTGAACAGGCGCATGTACTGCCGGTACTCCTGCGGGTGGCCGGCGTAGTACTCGGCGTATTCCTTGGTGTTGCCGCCGGTGCAGAAGGCCTTGTCGCCGGTCCCGGTGAAGACGACGCAGTTGACGTCGCGGGCGTTCGAAGCCGCCCGGAAAGCGAGGATCACGCCCTTCACCATGTCGGTGGTGTAGGAGTTGAACTGCTGGGGGTTGTCGAGCCAGATCCAGGCGTTGTACAGGCCGGCCGCGACCTTGCCGTCCGGGGTGCGCGCGGGCAGCTTCTCCACCTTCACCCCGGGCACCGAGATCTCGGCCAGTTCATGGTTCTTCAGCGCTGCGGCCATCGCTTGCCTCCGTTAGGGCCCTGTTAAATAAGGTAATTCAGTACTGCTATACCAATTTATGCACGGGAGCGTTCGCCTCTGCTGCCGGCGCCTGCCTCCCCGTCTAGCTAGTTAACACCCGCAAAGCGGCGGCAATTTGATTTAAAGCAAGGAAAACGGGCTTGGTTGCGCCAGCATCGCTTCCCAGATGAGCCCGACCCCTCTGACGAGCGTGTCGCTGGCGCTCGCCGGCTCCGGCGGCGCCGGCGTGATGACCGCCGGCAACATGCTGCTGGAGGCGGCCGCGCAGGCCGGCTACTACGGCCTGATGACGCGCACCAGCGGGCCGCAGATCCGCGGCGGCGAGGCCGCCGCCATGCTGCGGCTCACGACCTTCGCCACCGACAGCCAGGACGACCGCTTCCAGGTGCTGGCCGCGATCGACTGGCAGAACGTCGGCCGCTTCGCCGCCGAGCTGCCGCTCGGCCCGGACAGCGTGCTCCTCGGCGACCCCGCCCAGGGAGAGGCGCCGGAGGCGTTCACGCGCGGCGGCGCGCGTTTCCTGCCCGTGCCGTTCAAGGCGCTCGCGAAATCGGTTCCCGGCGGCTGGCCGAACATGGTAGCGCTGGGCGTGCTGGGCGGGCTGCTCGGCCTGCCGCCGACCGCGCTCGAAGCGGCGGTGCGCAAGGCCAACCGCAAGGGCGGCGACGCGATGACCGCGGGAATCGCCGCGGTCCGGCTCGGCCTGGCGGAAGCGGCGAAGCTCGGCGCCTCGTTTCCGCTCGCCGCCGCGCCGGCGGATGCGCCGCGCTGGCTCGTCACCGGCAATGAGGCCGCCGGATTCGGCGCGCTGCAGGGGGGGGTGCGCTTCGTAGCCGCCTACCCGATCACTCCCGCGACCGAGCTGCTCGAATGGATGGCGCCCGCGCTCACCAAAGTGGGCGGGGCATTGGTGCAGGCCGAGGACGAGCTGGCCTCGATCAACATGATCCTTGGCGCTTCCTACGGCGGCGTGCCCTCGCTCACCGCGACCAGCGGGCCGGGGCTCGCGCTGATGACCGAGGCGCTCGGCCTGGGCGTGGCCGCCGAGGTGCCGATCGTGGTGGTGGACGTCATGCGCACCGGCCCATCCACCGGCATCGCCACCAAGACCGAGCAGGCCGACCTCAACATCGCGCTCTACGGGCTGCACGGCGACGCGCCGCACGTGGTGGTGGCGCCGAACTCGGTCGCCGATTGCCTGGCCGCCACGCAGTGGGCGGTCGAGCTCGCCGAGTCGCTGCAGCTGCCGGCGATCGTGCTTTCCGACCAGTATTTCGGGCAGGCGCGCGCGATCGTCGAGCGCCCCCGCAGCGAGCAGTCCGCGCCCTGCCGGCTGCTCGCGCAGCCGCGCACGCCGGACTACAAGCGCTACCGAGTGACCGAATCCGGCGTCTCGCCGGTCGCCATCCCCGGCGCGCAGGGCATCACCTACACCGCCGACGGCCTCGAGCACAACGAGAAGGGCACGCCCTCGTCGCAGCCGGCCGACCACCTCGCGCAGCTGGAAAAGCGCAGCCGCAAGCTCGCTGCCCTGGATTGCGCGGAGCGCTGGGCCTCGGTCGAGGGCGAGGGCGAGCTCGCTGTGCTCACCTGGGGCTCCTGCACTGGGCCGGTGCGCGAGGCGTTCGAGCGGGCGCGCGGCGACGGCGTCCGGGCGCGCCTGGTTTCGCTGAGGCTGCTCGCGCCGGCGCAGCCCGGGCGCCTGAAGGAGGCCCTGCGCGGGGTGAAGCGCACCCTCGTGGTCGAGCAAAGCTTCAGCGGCCAGTTCCACCGCTACCTGCGCGCCGAATACGACCTGCCCGGCGAGGTGCACAGCCTGCGCCGGCCTGGGCCGCTGCCGTTCCACCCGGACGAGATCCACCGCAAGCTGGTCGAATGGAGCCGCGCATGAACGCGCCCGCCGCCGCATCGAGCCTCAGCGCGCAGGCATTCAAGTCCGAGGTGAAGCCGGTGTGGTGCCCCGGCTGCGGTGATTTTTCGGTGCTCTCGGCGATCACCAAGGCGCTGCCGATGCTCGAGCTCCGCCCCGAGAACGTGGCCGTCGTCTCCGGCATCGGATGCTCGTCGCGCATCCCCGCCTATACGACTTGCTACGGGTTTCACGGCGTGCACGGGCGCGCGCTGCCGGTGGCGACGGGGCTGAAGGTGGCGCGCCCCGACCTCACGGTGCTGGTGGCCGGCGGCGACGGCGACGGCTACTCGATCGGCGGCAACCACTTCCTGCACGCCTGCCGCCGCAACGTCGACATCACCTACGTGGTGATGGACAACCACGTCTACGGCATGACCAAGGGGCAGCCTTCGCCCACCACCGAGCCCGCGTGGCCGAGCAAGCTTTCGCCCCAGGGAACGGGTCTGCGCGAATTCCACCCGCTGGTAATCGCGCTCGCCGCAGGGGCGAACTTCATCGCGCGCGGCTTCTCCGGCGACCCGAACGGCGTCGCGCGCCTGATCGTGGAGGCGATCCGGCATCCGGGCTTCTCGTTCGTCGAGGTCCTGTCTCCCTGCGTGACTTTCCGTCCCGACCAGCGCTCGTGGAAGGAGATGGTGCGCCCGGCCTCGGTGGAGGCGACCGACGACCCCGCGCGGGCCGCGCGCCGGCTGATGACCGACGACGGCTTCAACGTCGGCGTGCTCTACACGGGCAAGCGCAAACCCTACGAGCCGCCCGCGGTTCGCTCACCGCTGAAGCCTTCGGATCTCGAGAAGGGGTTTGAGTTATGAAGAAAAGAAAGCCTCGCAAGCGCGGCGGTGCTCACGCCGACTTCATGGCGCAGGCGTACACCATGGAGATCGAGGCGGCGCAGCGCTACACCGAATTCGCGGAGCAGATGGAGGTGCATAACAATCCGGAGGTCGCGCAGCTGTTCCGCAAGCTCGCGGCCATCGAGGGGCTGCACGCCAAACAGGTGCTGGAGGAGATGGGCTGGCCGCAGATGCCCGAGCCGGTCTACGCGCTGCAATGGGCGGGCGGCGAGCCGCCCGAATCGACGCCGGTGACCGAGGTGCACTACCGCATGACGCCCTGGCACGCGCTCGAGCTCGCGCTCAACAACGAGCTGCGCGCGGAAAAGTTCTTCGCCGCCATCGCCAAGTCGGGCCGGACGCCGGCGACCGTGCGCAAGCTGGCGGCGGAGATGGCATACGAGGAAGCCGAGCACGTGCGGCTGATCCGCGAGTGGATGAAGCGCGTGCCGAAGCCCGACCCCGACTGGAGCCGGGACCCGGACCCGCCGTTCCTGGGCGATTGAGGCGCCAGACATGAAGATCCTCCTTCCCGAGGGCTGGGACCCGCCGATCGGCTACGCGAACGGCATCGTCGCCGGCCCGGGACGCATCGTGTTTGTCGCCGGGCAGGTCGGCTGGGACGAGCGGCAGAAGTTCGCTTCCGAGGACATCGGGCCGCAATTCGAGCAGGCGCTGAAGAACGTGCTCGCGGTGCTCGCCGAGGCGGGCGGGCGGCCCGAGCAGATCTGCCGCATGACCGCGTACTGCTGCGACAAGCCGGCGTACCTGGCCGCGCGCAAGGAAATCGGCGCGGCATGGCGGCGCCTGATGGGACGGCACTTCCCGGCGATGAGCATGGTGTTCGTCGCCGACCTGCTCGATCACCCCGCGAAAATCGAGCTGGAAGCGACCGCGGTGCTCTAGCGGACAGGATGTACGCGGAGATCAAGGCTGTGCACATGGGCTGCGCGGCGATCAGCATCTGCGGCTTCGTCGCTCGCGGCGTGCTCGGCCTGCGCGGCGCGCCGCCGCCTGCGGCGCGCTGGCTGCGCGTGGCGCCGCACGTGGTCGATACCGTGCTGCTCGCGAGCGCGCTCTGGCTCGCCTGGCAGAGCATGCAGCTGCCCTTCGTGCAGGGCTGGCTCACCGCGAAGGTGCTGGCGCTGGTCGCCTACATCGTGCTGGGCAGCCTGGCGCTGAGGCCCGGGCGCAGCCGGCGCGCGCGGGCGACCGCCTTCGTGCTCGCCCTCGGAGCGTTTGCCTACATCGTCTCGGTCGCGATCACGCGCGATCCCCTGGGCCCCTTCGCCCCGCTGCGGGGAGCCTGAGCGATGCTCGCCATCCGCGGCAGGCAGGTACGGCCGCTGGTGCAGGGCGGCATGGGCGTCGGCGTGTCGGCGCACCGCCTCGCGGGCGCCGTGGCGCGCGAAGGCTGCGTGGGCACCATCTCGAGCGTCGACCTGCGGCGGCACCACCCGGACCTGATGCAGGCGACCGGGCGTTCGCGCGACAAGGAAGCCATCGAGCGCGCCAACCTGACCGCGCTCGACCGCGAGATCCGCGCCGCGCGCGAGATCGCGGGCGGCCGCGGCATGGTGGCCGTGAACGTGATGCGCGCGGTGTCGCAGTACGCGGACTACGTGCGACAGTCCTGCGCGAGCGGCGCCGAGGCCATCGTGGTGGGCGCGGGGCTGCCGTTCGACCTTCCCGAGCTCACCGCGGAATACCCCGAGGTGGCGCTGGTGCCGATCCTCTCGGAGGCGCGCGCGATCGGGCTGGTGCTGAAGAAGTGGCAGCGCAAGGGGCGCCTGCCTGACGCGATCGTGATCGAGCATCCGCGTTATGCGGGCGGGCACCTCGGCGCGGCGAAGCTGGACGAAGTGAACGACGAGCGATTCGACTTCGCGAAAGTCCTGCCCGCCGCGCAGCGGCTGTTCGAGGAAATGAAGATCGCGCCCATCCCGATCATCGTGGCCGGCGGCATCAATTCGCCGGAGAAAGTGCGCGAGGCGCTGGCCCTGGGCGCGGCCGGCGTCCAGGTCGGCACACCCTTCGCGGTCGCAGAAGAGGGCGACGCGCATCCGGAGTTCAAGCGCGTGCTCGCCGAGGCGAAGCCCGCGGACATCGTGACGTTCATGAGCGTGGCGGGGCTGCCCGCGCGCGCGGTGCGCACCCCGTGGCTGGCGCGCTACCTGGACAGGGAAGAGGAGCTGAGGGGCCGCGCGCGGAAGCGCCTGCAGTGCACCCTGGCCTTCGACTGCCTGGAGCAGTGCGGGCTGCGCGACGGCAACCCGCGCGTCGGGCAGTTCTGCATCGACCACCACCTTGCCGCCGCGCTGCGCGGCGACGTCGAGCACGGCCTCTTCTTCCGCGGCTCGGAGTCCGTGCCGTTCGGCGGAAGCATCCGGCCCGTCCGCGAGCTCACGGAACACCTGCTAGGCACGGATCGGCGCTGACGCGCTCCAGCGTGCGCGCGAGCATGTCGCGCAACGCGACGACTTCGCCGACGATGACCAGCGCCGGCGGCCGGATGTCGTGCTCCCGCGCGAGCGAGGGCAACATGCCGAGAGTGCCCACGATCACCCGTTGGGCGGGCGTGGTCGCCGCCTGGACGATCGCGGCCGGCGTCGAAGCGGCGCGCCCGTGGACGATCAGTTGCCCGCACAGCAGCGCGAGGCCGTGCACCCCCATGTAGATGACCACCGTCTGGTTCGGCAGGGCGAGCATCCGCCAGTTGAGCCCGAGCGAGCCGTCCTTGAGGTGCCCCGTCACCAGCACGCAGCTGTGCGCATAGTCGCGGTGGGTGAGCGGGATGCCCGCGCAGGCGGCCGCGCCGCTGGCGGCGGTGATTCCGGGCACCACTTCGCAGGCGATGCCCTCGCCGGCCAGTTCCTCGATTTCCTCTCCGCCCCGGCCGAAGATGAACGGGTCGCCGCCCTTGAGCCGCACCACGCGCTTGCCCTGCCGCGCGAGGCGAACGAGCAGCCGGTTGATCTCGCGTTGGCCCAGGGAGTGCCGGTCCTGCTCCTTGCCTACATAGATCCGCTCGGCCCCTGGGCTCGCCATGGCCACGATCGCGGGCGCGACCAGATGGTCGTAAAGCAGCACGTCCGCCTGCTGCAGCACGCGCAGCGCCCGCAGCGTCAGGTATTCCGGGTTCCCCGGGCCGCCGCCGACCAGGTACACGCAGCCAGTCATGGGGCGCACGATAGGCCCCGGGGAAGCGGCCCGGGTTGATCCATGTTAAGCAAGGCCGCCCCCGTCCCCCGCATGCTTGCGGCATGGCTCGATGGCCCGGATTGATTGCGGTCTGCTGCGCAATGGTGCTCCCGGCGCGGGCCGCGGACGCGCCCGCGGAGCCCCGCCGCAGCGAGATCGTCCACCTCGTGCGGCAGGACTGCGGCTCCTGCCACGGCCTGACCATGAAGGGGGGGCTTGGGCCGCCGCTGCTGCCCGCCGCTCTCCGGGACAAGGACGCCGAGCAGCTGCGCTTCGTGGTCCTGCACGGCAGGCGCGGCACGGCAATGCCGCCCTGGTCCCGTTTCCTTTCCGAGGCCGAAGCGGCCTGGGTGATCGAGCTGCTGCAGAAAGGGCTGCCCGGTGATTAGGCTTCTGCTGGCGCTCCTGCTGCTCGCCGGCTGCGCGCAGCCGCCGCTGCGCGGCACGGGCGACCTCGGCCTGGTGGTCGAGCGCGCCAGCGGCCGGCTGTTGCTGGTCGAGACCACGGGCCGCACGGCGCTGGCCGAGATCGAGGGCCTGGGCGACCTCTCGCACGCCTCGGTGGTGTATTCGCGCGACGGACGGCATGCGTACGTGTTCGGCCGCGACGGCGGCCTGAGCAAGGTCGACCTGCTGCTCGCGCAGGTGGAAAAGCGCGTCCTGCAGGCGGGCAACTCCATTGGCGGCGCGATCTCGCAGGACGGGCGCATCGTCGCCGTCGCGAACTACGAGCCGGGCGGCGTGCGCCTGTTCGACGCGGCGACGCTCGAGCCGCTCGCCGAGATCCCGTCGACCTGGGGCGACGGCGCGCAGCGCGCGAAGGTCGTCGGCATCGCGGATGCGCCGGGCAACCGCTTCGTGTTCAGCCTGTTCGAGGCGGGCGAGATCTGGGTCGCCGACGCGAGCGACCCGCGCCGGCCGCAGGTGAGCCGGTATCGCGATGCCGGCAGGCAGCCCTACGACGGGCTGATCACGCCCGATGGCCGCCACTACATTGCCGGGCTGTACGGCGAGGACGGATTGACGCTGCTCGACCTATGGAACCCGGCCGCGGGCACCCGCCGCATCCTCTCCGGCTACGGCCGCGGCAAGGAGCCGATGCCCGTCTACAAGATGCCGCACCTGCGCGGCTGGGCGGTCGCCGGCGGCCTCGCGGTGCTGCCCGCGATCGGCCGTAACGAGGTGCTGCTCGTGGATACCGCCACCTGGCGGGAAGCGGGCCGGATCGCGGTGCACGGGCAGCCGGTGTTCGCCATCGCCGAGCCCGGCGGCCGGCGCGTGTGGGTGAACTTCGCGTTCCCCGACAACGACACGGTGCAGGTGATCGACCTGCCCAGCCGCAGCATCGTGCGCGAGCTCAAGCCCGGGCGCGCGGTGCTGCACATGGAGTTCACGCCGCGCGGCGGGCAGGCCTGGGTGTCCTCGCGGGACGACGATCGCGTGGTGGTCTACGACACGGCGTCGTTCGCCGAGCTCGTCCGCCTGCCGGCGCGGAAGCCGAGCGGCATTTTCTTCACCAGCCGCGCGTTCGCGACCGGGTTCTGATGCGCGACGCGCTCGACCAGCGGCTGCTCAACGATTTCCAGCGCGACTTTCCGCTGGTGGAGCGGCCTTTCGCGGCCGTTGCCGAGCGGGTGGGGGCATGCGAGGCAGAGGTGCGCGCCCGCTACGCGCGGCTGCAGGGCGAGGGTGCGGTGAGTCGCATCGGCGTCGTCTTCCGGCCCCATGCCGCAGGCGTCAGCACGTTGGCCGCAATCGCGGCGCCGGCGGAGCGCCTGGAAGAGATCGGGCAAACCCTCGCCGCGCAGGAAGAGGTGAACCACAACTACGAGCGCGAGCACCGCTACAACCTCTGGTTCGTGCTCGCGGCGCCCGCCGCCGGGCCGCTGCAGGCCGCGATCGATCGCATCGAGCGGGACACCGGCCTGCCGGTGCTCGTCCTGCCGCTGCTCGAGGAATTCCACATCGACTTGGGGTTCGACCTCGGTACCGGCCTGAGCCCGCGCCATCCTGCGCGTGCCGCGGCGCGGATCGATGAGGCGGACCGCCCGCTGGTCGCGGCGTTGCAGGACGGTTTCCCGCTGATCGAGCGGCCGTACGCGGAAATCGGCCGGGCCAGCGGCATGGGCGAGGCGGCCGTGATGGACGCCTGCAAGCGCTGGCTCGCGCATGGCGTCGCGCGCCGCATCGGCGTGGTCGTGCGGCACCGCCGGCTCGGTTTCGAGGCGAACGCGATGGTGGTCTGGGACGCGCCGGACGACGAGTTGCGCGCGATCGGTGCGCGCCTCGCCGCGGAGGCGGACGTGACGCTTTGCTACCGGCGCCCGCGGCGGCCGGGCTGGCCGTACAACCTTTTCTGCATGATCCACGGCCGCGAGCGCGGCGCGGTCGAGCGGCGCATCGGGCAGCTGCGCCGGGGGCTCGGCATCGCGGCGCTGCCGCACGAAGTGCTTTTCAGCCGCCGCTGCTTCACGCAACGCGGCGCGCGCTATGCCAGCCGGGCGGTCGCGCATGGATGAGCTGGACCGCCGCATCGTCAATGCGCTGCAGTGCGGCTTCCCGCTCGCGCCGCGGCCCTATGCCGAGGCTGCAGCGATGCTCGGCATCGAGGAGGCGGAACTGCTGCGGCGCCTGGAGCGCATGCTGACGGACGGGACGCTCACGCGCTTCGGCCCCCTCTTCAACGCCGACCGGCTCGGCGGCGCGTTCACGCTGTGCGCGATGAACATCCCGCAGGCCGACTTCGAGCGGGCCTGCGCCATCGTCAACGCGTTTCCCGAAGTGGCGCACAACTACGAGAGGGAGCACCGCCTGAACATGTGGTTCGTCCTCGCCAGCACCGACCCGGATCGCATCGCCCGGGTGATCGGGCGGATCGAGGCGGCGACCGGCCGCCCGGTGCTCGCGCTGCCCAAGCTGGACGAATACTTCGTCGGCCTGGAGCTGGCCGCGTGAACGACGCGGAGCTCGTGCGCGCCCTGCAGGCCGGGCTGCCGCTGGTGCCGCAGCCCTATGCCGCGATCGCCGCGCAGCTGGGCGCGCGCGAAGAGGAGGTCGTGCAGCGCCTGCGCGCCATGCTCGCCGACGGCCGCGTGCGGCGCATCGGCGCGGTGCCGAACCACTACGCGATCGGCTACCGCGCGAACGGCATGTCCGTGTGGGACGTCGCCGACGACGCGGTCGGCGAGCTCGGGCCCCGGGTGGGGGCGCTCGCCTTCGTCAGCCACTGCTACCGCCGCCCGCGGCGGCCAGGCTGGCCGTACAACCTGTTCGCCATGGTGCATGGCCGCGACAGGACCGAGGTCGAGGCGAAGGTAGGGCAGATCGCCGCGCTGCTCGGGCCCGCCTCGCGCGCGAGCGAAACGCTCTACAGCACGCGGATCCTGAAGAAGACCGGCCTGAGGGTGGCCTGAGATGTTCCGCGTCTCGCAGTTCATGAGGGAGATCGACCGGCTCACGCCGCTTGCGCCGAGGAAAGATCTCCCCGGTCCGGTGGTGATCTGGAACCTGGTTCGCCGCTGCAACCTGACCTGCAAGCACTGTTATTCGATCTCCGCGGACGTGGATTTCGAGGGCGAGCTTTCCACCTTGGACGTGTTCGCGGTGATGGACGACCTGAAGGCCTTTCGCGTGCCGGTGCTGATCCTCTCGGGCGGCGAGCCGCTGCTGCGGCCGGACCTGTTCGAGATCGCGGCGCGCTCCCGCGCGATGGGCTTCTACACCGGGCTTTCCACCAACGGCACGCTGATCGACGCCGCGCTCGCGGACCGGATCGCGGGCGCAGGCTTCGACTACGTCGGCATCAGCCTGGACGGCCTGCGCGAGACGCACGACCGCTTCCG
>JAYRND010000108.1:0-2403 GCA_041904885.1 Burkholderiales bacterium | reverse complement strand
GCGAAAGCGAGCGCGATCCCCGCAAGCGGCAGCCGGTGCTTGTCGGCGAGCTTCTGGTACTCGGCGGCGGCGGCGAGCACGCGCGGGCGCTTGTAGCGCTCGCCGAAATCCTTGAACTTCTCCAGGCGCGATTCGGCCGGCCAGGGCTTGCTCTTCAGCTTCGCGGTCAACAGGCCCATGGCAAGCAGCGAGTAGGCGAGCAGCGGCACCTTGCAGCGCCGGCTCGCCTCGGCCGGGTCGCCGTCGAACATGCGGTTGACCAGGCTGTAGCCGTTCTGCACCGAGGCGGGCGGCGGCAGGCCGTTCTCGCGCGCCACGCGCGTGAACTCGGCGATGCCCCAGGCGGTCTCGTTCGACAGGCCGTAGGCGCGGATCCTCCCCGCCTTGATCTCGGCAGCCATGGCCTCGACCTGCTCCAGGATCGGCGTCTCGTCGCGCTCGAGCTTCGGGTCGTAGCGCCAGGCGCCGAACGAAGGAACGTAGCGCTCGGGCCAGTGGATCTGGTAGAGGTCGAGATAGTCGGTCTGCAGGCGCTTGAGGCTGTCCTCCAGCGCCCAGGGCACGGTTTTCTTCGTGATCCGGTTCTCCCCATTGCGGACCCATTCGCGCCGGCCCGGGCCCGCGATCTTGCTGGCGAGCACGATCCTGCCGCGCTTCGCCTTGTTCTTCGCCAGCCAGCTGCCGATGATCCTTTCCGTCACGGCATAAGTCTTCGCCGACGGCGGGATCGGGTACATCTCGGCGGTGTCGACGAAGTCGATGCCGTGGTCGAGCGCCCAGTCGAGCTGCGCGTGCGCCTCGGCTTCCGTGTTCTGCTCGCCCCAGGTCATGGTGCCGAGGCAGATTTCGCTCACTTCGAGCGCGCTCGCGCCCAGCCTGTTCCGCTTCATCGTGGGCGCGATTTTCTCACGCCTCAACTCAGTTTTCCGGCGCGAGCTTGCGGATGAGGTTGAGCAGGTCGAAGGGGCTGTAGGGCTTGGCGAGGTAGGCGGTCGCGCCCGCCTCCTTCGCCTTTACGTCGTCGCCGGAGAGCGCGAAGGAAGTGATGGCGATGATGGGGACATTCGCGGTCGCGGCCTCGGCGCGGATCCTGCGCGTCGCGTCCAGGCCCGAGATCTTCGGCAGCTGGATGTCCATGAGGATCAGGTCGGGCTTGACCTCGATCGCCTTCGCCACGCCCGCCTCGCCGTCGTGGGCCTCCACCAGCTGGTACTTCGTGCGCTTGAGCAGGTCGCGCACGATCTTGCGGTTCAGCTCGTTGTCCTCGACGTAGAGAATTGTTTTCGCCGTCATGCATTTACTCGTAAAGGCACTTCAAAAATAAAAGCGGAACCCTTGCCGACCTCGCTCTCCACCCAGATGCGCCCGCCGTGCATCTCGATGAACTTCTTGGTGATCGAGAGGCCGAGGCCCGTGCCGCCGTACTCGGAGGCGACGGTCGCGTCGGTCTGCTTGAACTCGGTGAAGAGGTTGCCGATCTTGTCCGGCGGGATGCCGATCCCGGTATCGGTCACGCTGTAGCGCAGCTGGCCGTTCTCCTGCGCCACGGCGATCTCGACCCTGCCCTGCTTGGTGAACTTCAGCGAGTTGCCGGCGAGGTTCATGAGGCACTGCGTGACCCGGCCGCCGTCGCCGTGTGCAAGCGGGAGGTCGGCGGGCACGCTGGCGACGAACTCCAGCCCCTTCTCCGCCGCGAGCGGGCGCAGCGTCGCGTGCACCGAGGCGACGGTGTCGTGCACCGAGTAGTCGGCGAGCGCGAGCTCCATTCGCCCGGCCTCGATCTTGGCGAGGTCCAGCACGTTGTTGATCAGGCGCAGCAGGTGCTTGCCGCTCTTCTGGATGTCCTGCATCGGCTCCTGCATGTCCGCCGGCACCTCGCCATAGACCTGGCCGAGAATCATCTCGTTGAAGCCGAGGATGGCGTTCAGCGGCGTGCGCAGCTCGTGGCTCATGCTGGCGAGGAACTGCGACTTGTGCTGGCTCGCCACCTCAAGCTGCTTGCTCTTGTCCGCGATCTCGCGGAACAGGCGCGCGTTCTGGATCGCCATCGCCGACTGCGTGGCGAAGGTCTTCAGCAGCTCGACCACGTCGTGAGAAAAGTGGCCGGGCGCCTTGCGGTTCACCGCCAGCGCACCGATGATGTGCTCCTCGCGGCGCAGCGGCACCACCAGCAACGCGCGGTAACCGGCCTCGATGAGCGTGTCGCGCCGCGGGCTCTGGTAGCTGTCGTCGAGCATCTCCGCGATTTCCACCGGTTCGCCGGTCTCCACCGCCCGTCCGATCACGCCTTCGCTCTTGTGCGCGGGCGTCTCGCGCAGGACGCGCACCACCTCCTCGCTCAGGTTCTCGGCCGCGCGCAGGTGGAACTCCTCGCTCTTCTCGTCGTACTCGTAGATCGAGCCG
>JAYRND010000107.1:0-8426 GCA_041904885.1 Burkholderiales bacterium | reverse complement strand
GTGGCGGCGCGCCTGGCGCAGGTGAAGGGCGGCGGGCGCGCGTTCCGATACGGGGGCGAGGAATTCACGGTGCTCTTTCCCCAGCTCTCGCTGGAGGAAGCGCTGCCGCACCTGGAGGACGTGCGCGCCTCGGTCGAGCACTACCGCATGACCGTGCGCGGCGAGGACCGGCCGAAGAAGAAGGAGGAGGGCGAGAAGCGCCGCGGCGGCGAAGGGCCGGACTCCCAGCCCCCGGAGAAGGTGCTCTCGGTCACCATTTCCCTGGGCGGGGCCGAGCCCGCGCACGGCATGACTCCCGCGCAGGTGCTGAAGGCGGCCGACGAGGCGCTCTACCGCGCGAAAAAAGGCGGCAGGAACCGGGTTAGCCGATAATGGCCGCGCCATGAGCGCGGGCGCCTGGGGGGCGGTGGTGGTTGCGGGAGCGGTCCTGCTCGCGCTCATCTGGATCTTCAACCGGCTCGTCGCCGACCGCAACCTCGGCCGGCAGGGCTTCGCCGACATCGACGTGCAATTGAAGCGCCGCGCCGACCTGATCCCGCAGCTGGTCGAGGCCGTGCGCGGCTACGCGGCGCACGAGAAGGCGCTGCTCGTCTCGGTGGCCGAGCTGCGCTCGGCGGCGATGGCCGCGAAGCCCGGCATCGATGCCGGCCGCTTCGAGAGCGAGCGGCAGCTGGGCGCGCGCCTCAAGCAGCTGCTGGTCCTGCAGGAAGCCTACCCGCAGCTGAAGGCCGACGCCAACTTCCGCGACCTCGCGGCGAAAATGGTGGATGTGGAAGACCACCTGCAGTACGCGCGCCGCTTCTACAACGGCGCGGTGAAGCAGTACCGCGACCGGCTCGAATCCTTTCCGCACGTGCTGGTCGCGCGCGCCTTCGGCTTCCGCGAGCTGCCCTTCTTCGAGACCGACGACCGCGCGCCAGTGAAGGTGCAGCTGTGAGGTGGCTTGCCTGGCTTCTTTTGATGTTTTCTTCCGTTGCTTTTTCTGAAGAGAAAATTCTTTCCTTTCAAAGCCGGATCCAGATCTCCCCCAGGGGTGCGCTCACGGTCGTGGAGTCGATCCGCGTCCAGGTCGAGGGGAAGCAGATCAAGCGCGGGATCCTGCGCGACTTTCCGACCGATTACAAAGACCGATTCGGCCGGAAGGTCACGGTGCCCTTCGACGTCATCTCGGTGAAGCGCGACGGCTTCGCCGAGTCCTTCTCGCTGGAGCGGAAGGTGAACGGGGTGAGCGTGCGCATCGGCAACCCGAACGTGATGCTGCCCTTCGGCCCCCACGACTACGAGATCGCCTACCGCACCAACTTCCAGCTCGGTTTCTTCGAGGACCACGACGAGCTGTACTGGAACGTGAACGGCAACGGCTGGACCTTCGCCATGGACGAGGTTGCCGCGGACGTGAGCGTGCACCCGGACCTCGCGGCGGACCAGATCAAGGTCGAGGCCTACACCGGGCCCTTCGGCGCGAAGGGGCGCGACTACACCGCGGAAGCGGTCAACGGCGGCGCGAGTTTCCGCACCACGCGCAGGCTCGCCGCGGGCGAGGGGCTGACCATCGTCGTCATGTTCCCCAAGGGCTACATCGCTCCGCCGTCCTTCCGCGACAAGTTCGACCGCTGGCTGAAGGACAACCTCGGCGAGGCCGTTGGCGCGGCGGGGTTCCTCGTATTCCTGACCTTCCTCTACTGGCGCTGGGCCTCGGTCGGGCGCGACCCGCCCGCCGCACCGCTCTTTCCGCGCTACGAAGCGCCCGCCGGGATCGGGCCGGCGGGCGTGCGCTTTCTCGACAAGATGGCGTGCGACGACCGCTGCTTCACCGCTGCGTTGCTCGGCCTGGCGCAGCGCGGCTACATGACCATCAAGGAGGATCGCGGCACCTACGCGCTCGCGCGCACCGGAAAGTCCATGGACTGGCTGCCCGGGGAATCGGTGGTGGCCAGGCTGGCGCCGGCCCAAGGTGTCCGCGAAATCGGTGGGGCCTACGACCCTGAGGTGCAGTCGGCGCGCGCCGCGCTGGAGACAGCGCTGAAGGTGCACTACGAAGAGAAGCTCTTCTCGAAAAACAGCTACTCGATATTCTGGGGCATCGTGCTGGCCTGCACGGTGATGATTCTGATGTTCCTCATGAATGCGTCCGTCTTCGCCATGGTCATCCTCGGCATACTCATGGTGGCAGCGCTGCTTGTCGCGGTGAAGCTGATGCCTGCGTATACCGCAGAAGGGCGCCGGCTCGACGACGAGATCGAGGGCCTGCGCCAGTACCTCTCGGTGGGCGAGAAGGACGAGCTGATGCGCCACAAGCGGCCGCCGCGCACCGGCGAGGAGTTCGCGAAGTTCCTGCCTTACGCCGTCGCGCTGGACGTGGAGAAGACCTGGGCCGATGCCTTCGCCAAGGTGCTGAGCGCCGCAGGGCTGGCCGCCGCCACCAGCGGTTACTACAGCAGCACGACCACGGAGCACGGTTCCAGCTTCGGCAGCGCGGGCAGCTTCACCGACTCGGTAACCGGCATGGGCAGCGCCATCAGCGCCGCGTCCACCCCGCCGGGCTCGAGCTCGGGCTCGAGCGGGGGCTCGGATTTTGGCGGGAGCAGCAGTAGCAGTTCCTCCGGCGGCGGTTCCTCGGGCGGAGGAGGGGGCGGCGGCGGGGGCAGCGGCTGGTGAGCCGCTACATCTTCAGGTTCAGCCGCTTCACTGCTTCGCGCTCTTCCTCGATGGTCTTCTTGGCCAGCGCGGTGTAGTCGGCGCTATTCAGGTAAAAGGCTTCCTGGTCGAACTTGTCCAGCGTCTTCACGTACTCCGGATCCTCGAGCGCCTTCTTGAAGGCGTCATGCAGCACCTTCACCACCGCCGGGTCCATGCCCTTCGGACCCGCCAGGCCATACGGCGAATTGGACACGATCGGGTAGCCGAGGTCCTTCAGCGTCGGGACGTCCGGCCAGCGCTTGGTGCGCTGCGCGCCCCAGGTGACGAGCAGGCGCGCCTTTCCGGTGTTCACCTGCTCGGCCCAGCCGGTCGAATCGGCGAGCGCCATGGTATGCCCCCCGAGCAGCGAGGCAAGATTGTCCGCGCCGCCCTTGAAGGGGACCTGCACCCACTGGATGCCTTCATGCTGCGCGATCTGCTCCATCGTGATGTGCAGGCTCGTGCCGTTTCCGGGCGTTCCGTACGTCAGCCGGCCCGGATTCGCGCGCGCATAGGCGACCATGTCCTTGAAGGACGTGAAGGGCGAATCGGCCCGCACTATCACGCCGAAGGTGTACCCGGTCAGGTGGATGATCCAGGTGAAGTCGGCGGACGGGTCGAAGTTGGTCTTCATCATCGCCGGCAGGCGGAACACCGTGATCGGCATCTGCGCGATGGTGTAGCCGTCGGGCCTGGCGCCTTGCGCGAGCGCTTGCGCGCCCATGGTGCCGGACACGCCGGGCTTGTTCTCGATGACGATGCGCTGGCCGAGGTGCTTCTCGGCGATGACGGCGATCGCGCGCATCGACAGGTCAGTGCTGCCGCCCGGCGGCCAGGGAACGATGAACGTGACGGGCCGGGCGGGGTAGTTCTGCGCGAAAGCGCTGAGGGAAAAGAGCATCCCCAGTAAAAACGTGCGGAAACCGATCATAATTCGCCTCCTCCTCGAGCAGATCATAACCGCACCATGAGCCTTCCGGCACCCGCTTCGCGCAAACACCTGCACACCCGCACCATCCGCTGCGAGGGCTACGAGCGCGAAGATGGCCTCTTCGACATCGAGGCGAGCATCGTCGACCAGAAGACCTACGACGTGGACGAGCCCTACCGCGGCCACCGGCCCGCGGGCGCGCACGTGCACGACATGCAGCTGCGCCTGACGCTCGACCGGCAGATGACGGTGCGCGACATCGAAGTGACCACGAACCATGCGCCCTACGACGTCTGCCCTACCGTGGCGCCGGGCTACAAGGCGCTGGTGGGCGCGAAGGTGGGCGGCGGCTGGCGCAAGGCCGTGACCGAGGCGGTCGGCCGCACCAAGGGCTGCACCCACATCACCGAGCTGCTGATGCCCGCGGCGACGGTGGCGTTCCAGACCATGGGCAGCTGGCCCAAGGACGCGCCGGTCGCCACCGAGGCGCATCCGGACAAGGCGCCGAAGAAGCCGTACTTCATCGACGGCTGCAAGGCCTGGGCCTCGGATGGCCCCGTGGTGAAAAAGCTTTTCCCCCTGCACTACCGGGGAACGCGCTGAAATGAGACAATAAGGCAATGGCAAAAGAAGAGATGCTCGAGATGGAAGGCGTGGTGCTGGAAGTGCTGCCCAACACGCAGTTCCGCGTCGAGCTCACCAACGGCGCGAGCGTGCTCGCTTACGCCGGGGGCAAGGTGGTCCGGCACCGCATCCGCATCCTCGCGGGCGACCGGGTCAGCCTGGAGATGTCGCCCTATGACCTGACGCGCGGCCGCATCAGCTTCCGGCACAAGGACGAGCGTCCGGTGGCGGCGCCCGCGCGGCGCCCGCAGTACAAGAAGCGCTGACGTTTCCCTACTTGCAGTTCTCCATGTCTTCGGCCGTCATCACCGGCTTGTAGACGCAGGGTTCCTTCGTCATGCCGAGCTTGCGCTCGGGCGTGGCGTTGATCGAGCCCACCATCGGCGCCCCGCGCGGCGCAGCCACGGGCTTCTGCGCGCTCGCCGGCGCGACCGCCGCGGGCTTCTGGCCGGCTGCCTTCTGCGTGGCCGGCGCGGCGGCGGGAGCCGCCGCTCCCGCTGCCGACTGCATGCTGGGCGGGGGCACGTTGCTCCAGTCGGCGACGGCGACCCTCCATTCGCCCTTCTCGAGCACCATTTGCACGTTGCCCCACAGCGTCTCGGACTTCGCATCCAGCACCGAGCCTCCCGGCCCGCGCAGCATCAGCCGCGCGCTCTGGCCGTCGGGCGCCACGTTCTTGTACAGCAGGGTGAAGGCGCGCGGCATCTGCGAGGCGAGCATCTTCACCACCGCTTCGCGCTGGGCGACCGGCAGGCCGCTGATCTCGCTGCGCGTCTGCGCGATGCCGTTGCGCATCACTTCCTCGAGGTCGCCGGCGACCACGGCGCGGTGGTAGCGCGCGTAGACCGTATCGGGCTCGTCTATGGCAAGCGCGGGCGGGGCGAGGAGCAGCAGGAGCAATGCGGCGGCGATCGTTCTCATGGCGGCCTCCTTCGCTATAGTATGCCGCATGCCCAGGCAGATCCTCGACGAAGCCCGCATCCACCCGGCGATCCGCGACAAGGTCGCCGCCCTCAACGCCGACATCGTCCGCGAGGTGCAGGAGGCCGTCGCCGCCAACGCGGTGGTCGTGGTCGGCATGCGCCAGAACCCGATGCCCAAGCACGCGCGCAAGCTCCTCGACCTGCACCGCGTTCCGTACAAGTACCTCGAGTACGGCAGCTACCTCGCCGGCTGGCGCCGGCGCAACGCGCTCAAGATGTGGACCGGCTGGCCGACCTTCCCGATGGTGTTCGTGAAGGGCGTGCTGGTGGGCGGCGCCGACGACCTCGCGCGCCTGCAGGCGAGCGGCGAGCTGGCCCGGCTGCTTGAAGGCTAGCCGGCGCGCGGCGCTCGCCGCCCTCGCGGGCTGGCTGCTCTTCGCGCCCGCGGCGCCGGCCGCCGACCGCAAGCAGTGGTCGCGGCTGGAGTGCAGCTACGTGCCGCACGCCAACAACGACGGCGACAGCTTCCGCGTGCGCTGCGGCGCGGAGGAGTTCGTGCTGCGCCTGTATTTCGTGGACGCGCCCGAAACCAACCTGCTGTATCCCGAGCGCACGCGCGAGCAGGCCGAGCACTTCGGCGCGAGCATCGACGACACGCTCAAGGCGGGCGCGCGGGCGCGCAGCTACGTGCGCGAGGCGCTGCGCGGCCCGTTCACGGTGACCACGCGCATGGCCTCCGCGCCCGGCCGCGCGAAGGATCCGCGCTTCTACGGCCTCGTGGAAGTCGGCGGCCGGGGCCTCGACGAGATCCTGGTGCTGCAGGGCCTCGCGCGCGCGAGGGGCGTCGCCGCCAGCATCCCGGGCGAGAAGGCGCGCGCGCATGCGCAGCGGCTGCAGCTGCTGGAAGACCAGGCAAGGCAGAAAGGCCGCGGCCTGTGGGCCGCCGCGAAAAAATAAGTGCGCGCTTCCTGATCTGGATCAAACCTGGCGTACGCGCATGGGGTAACTTGGGACCGTGCTTGCAGGGCCTCCGGTACACCGGAAGAACTCTCGGGATTCCCGGCTACCGTCGGGATACCGGGCCCAGGCCGGCACCGATGCGGCAAATGGCCGCAGCAAGCAAGCGTCAATCGACGCCGGCGGTGAGATTCCGCCACCAGGCCCCGCTCCCATGCGGGGCCTTATCATTTAGGGATATGGAAATCATGAAGCTACCAGCGGTGACCCTGCTGCTCGCGGCGCTGGCCCCCGCCGCGTCGCTTGCGCAGGACAGGGGGCCCGCAGGCAGGGACGTCTACGAAGTCGCCTGCGCGCGCTGCCACAGCGGCGGCGAGGGCGGGGCGCCGAAGCTGGGCGACCGCGCGGCGTGGGCGAAGCTCGCTGCGAAGGGCATCGGCAGCCTGACGAAGGACGCGCTCGACGGCATCCGCAACATGCCCGCGCACGGCGGTGACGCGAGCCTGAGCAACACCGACATCCGCCTCGCGACGATCTACCTCGTCAACCAGTCGGGCGGCAAGTGGCCCGAGCCGCGCGCGCCCGGCGAGCCGGCGGGCCCGCTCAGCGGGCCGCGGGTCGTGCGCATGCAGTGCGCGCAGTGCCACGACACGGGCTTCGGGAACGCGCCGCGCACGGGCGACCACGCCGCCTGGCTGCCCTACCTCAAGCTCGGCATGGACGCGGCGGTGCGCAAGGTCGTGCAAGGCCACAGCGAGATGCCCGCCCGCGGCGGGCGCCCCAGCCTCACCGACGAAGAGATCCGCAACGCCATCGTCACCATGGCGAGCCGCCCGCGCCGCTGATTGTCGCCGCGCGGCAACGCGGCCCCGGGCGCGCTCCCGGCAAGTTCTTGTTTTTTCGCGGCGCCGCGAGTGGCACGCCGTTTGCATCCACGGCCCTGAATGATTGATCGGAATACCCGACGGCGCTATGCGCCATCAACGCCGCCGCGACTTGCGCGCTGGGTCACGCCCGTGCGCAGGCAATGCCTCGGCGGCGAGCTGCGGCCGTGGCGATCGGGCCTCGGCCGCAGGTCGCTGCAGCGCGTGCCGCTCCTGGTCCACCTCGCCTCTCAGGGGCGCAGCATCTCCGGCGACAGGTAGCGCCGGCGCCAGTCCTCGAAGGAGAGCGTGTCGGCGGCCTCGATGCGCTGCTGCTTTGCGATCGATTCCCGGGCCGACTCCTCGAAGCGCTTCCGGGCATCCTCGGCAAAGGGCAGGGCCGCGATGGCCGCACGGTGCGTGCGCGACTGCGCGAGCGCGAAGGCGGTGTAGGAGTTGCCGTGCTCCTCGGCCATCTCCTCCAGCACGCGCGCCGAGGGAGTCAGCGCGGAGTCGGCGAGCATGGCCGCCGCCGCTGACTGCGCCTCGCGGTAGGCGCCGCCGCCGAAGGCGGCATCGAGCTCCGCGGCGATCGGAGCGCACTCGGCCAGCAGCTGGCCGCCCCATTCCTCCAGCGCCACCTCCTGCGAGCCGCGCGCGAGGCGCAGGCCCGGCTCGCGGCCGCGCGCGGCGACCTTCTCCTGGTTGCGGCCGATGGCGGCGATCTCGGCGGGCGTATCGGGCGGGCTCTCGGCGAGCAGGCAGTGCAGCAGGAACACGTCGAGGAAGCGGCACACCGGCGCGGTGATGCCGATCGGCGCGAAGGGGTCGAGGTCCATCAGGCGAACCTCGACGTACTCGACGCCGCGCTCCCGGAGCGCGTGCAGCGGCCGCTCGCCCGAGCGGATCACGCACTTCGGGCGGATCTTGCCGTAGAACTCGTTCTCGATCTGCAGAAGCGCGGTGGAAAGCTGCTTGTATTCGCCGTCGGCGCTGCGGATGCCGATCTTCTCGTAGGCGGGCCAGGTGCGCGTCATCGCGTCCTCCAGCGCCGCTCCGTAGGCCTCCAGGTCGTTGCAGCTCGCCGCGATCGAGTCCTGCGCTTCGCTCTGGTAGCCCAGGCGCCCCATGCGCAGCGTCGTCGCGTGCGGCAGGTAGAGCGTGCCCGGGCGAAGCTCCTTCAGGCCGTGCGCGCGTCCCGCGACGAAGCTCGAGCACACCGCCGGCGAGGCGCCGAACAGGTAGAAGAGCAGCCAGCCGTGCCGCCGGAAGTTGCGGATCAGCGAGAAGTAGCGCGCGTTGTCCAGGCCCGGCAGCGACCAGTTGTAGTGGATGCCGCTGATCGCCTGCATGCGCCGGCCGTAGCGGTTCGAGAGGCCCACGCGGTACACGGTCTTGGCGCGGCCGATGTTCGAGCTGCCGTACCGGCCGATGGGGATCGCGTCGTCG
>JAYRND010000106.1:0-5891 GCA_041904885.1 Burkholderiales bacterium | reverse complement strand
CCCGGATGGCCGCGGGAAAACTCACCTCCACGCAGCTTACCCAGGCCTGCCTCGCGCGAATCGAGCGCCACGGCGCGAAGCTGCACGCCTTCGTCGCGGTCTACGCCGAGGAAGCCCTGCGCGCGGCGCACGCGGCGGACGAGGCGATCGCCTCGGGCCACCGCATCGGCCCGTACCACGGCGTGCCGGTCGCCCTGAAGGACATCATCGACATGAAGGGGCGCGTGACTACGGGCGGCTCCAAGGTCTGGGAGAAGCGCGTCTCCACGCGCACCGCCACCCTCGCGCGCAAGCTGATCTCCGCCGGCATGATCGTGCTCGGCAAGACGCACAGCGTCGAATTCGCCATGGGCAGCTTCGGCACCAACACCCACATGGGCACGCCCTGGAACCCCTGGGACGGGAAGGAGCTGCGCGGGCCGGGCGGCTCCAGTTCCGGCACGGGCGTGGCGGTCGCCGCGGGGCTCGCGCCCTGGGGCATCGGCACCGACACCGGCGGCTCGGTGCGGATCCCGGCGGCATGGTGCGGCCTCGCCGGCCTCAAGACCACCATCGGGCGAATCAGCGTGCACGGCGTGCTGCCGCTCTCGCACACGCTCGACACGCCGGGCCCGATGTGCCGCAGCGTCGAGGACGCGGCGCTGCTCTACAACCTGCTCCAGGGCCCGGATCCGGTCGATCCCCTCACCCATCGCCGCGCGCCGGACGATCCGTTGCCGGCGCTCAAGCGCGGCGTGGCCGGCCTGGTGCTGGCCCGCCTGCCGGCAAGCGAGCGCGCGGCAGTCGATGCCGAAGTGCTCGCCGCCTACGACGCTTCGCTGGCGTTGCTCGAGAAACTCGGCGCGAAGCTGGTCGACGTGACGCTGCCGCGCAGCTTCGGCGAACTGGGCGCGATGGTCGGCCGCCTGATCGGCTGCGAGGGCTATTCCTACGTCGGCCACCTCACCGACGATCCCGCCCAGCCGGTCGACCCGGACGTGCGGCCGCGCATCGGCCTCGGTAAAGGCGTGAGCGCGCGCGACTACCTCGTGCTGCTGCGCGAGCGCGAGCAGTTGAAGCGCGACTGGTCGAAGGCCCTCGCCGGCTGCGATGCGCTCCTCACCCCGACCACGCTGGCGGCCGCGCCGCGCGTCGCCGACATCGACCAGTCCGGCACTGCGGCTGTCTTCACGCGGGCGATCAATCTCATCGACGGTTGCGCGCTCGCCGTGCGCAACGGCTTCACCCGGGGCGGGCTGCCCACCTCGCTGCACATCTGTTGCCGCGGCTACGACGAGGCGACGGCGCTGCGCATCGGCTGGGCCTACGAGCAGGCAGCCGGCATGAGCGGGCGTTGGCCGGTTCTGTGAGCTCTTGATGCGGGCAACTTCCCTCCTCGTCGCCGCCGCCCTCGGAGGCTGTGCCGGCGTCACGGATCCGCTCCACCGCATCACCGGCCACGCCCCTGACGACGGCTCGTGCCGGATCGAGGTCGCGGACCGCGATACCGGCAAAGTCCTCCACAGCGAGCAGGTGCGCGGAAATTTCAGCGCCGGGTTCGGGCTGAAGAAGGACGACTACCCCCGCAAGGTGGATATCCTCGGCGTCTGCGACGGCAAGGTCACGAGGGCATTCCGCAATATCGTGCCCGGGTCGATCGGCCGTACCGAGATGGGCTCGATCGATCCCTGAGCGGCCCCTAGAGCCGCTTCGCGACTTCCTCCAGCATCACTTCGGTAGCGCCGCCGCCGATCGGCTGCACGCGCGCGTCGCGGTACATGCGCTCGATGGCCGAATCCTTGAGGTAGCCCGCGCCGCCGTGGAACTGCAGGCAGTCGTAGACGACGTCGTTGAGCAGCTCCGCGCAGTAGGCCTTGGCCATCGAGACCTCCTTCACGCAATCGAGCCCTTCGGCGTCGAGGGAGGCGGCGTGGCGCACCAGCTGCCGGCCCGCCTCCACGCGCGCGGCAAGCATCGACAGGCGCTGCCGGATCGCCTGCTTGTCCCAGAGCGGCGCTCCGAACGCCTTGCGCGTGCGCACGTACTCCAGGGTCAGCTCGATCGCCCGGGCCGCCTCGCCCATCGCCATCGCAGCGATTGCGATGCGCTCGTTCTGGAAGTTCTTCATGATGGCGTAGAAGCCGCGATTTTCCTCGCCAAGCAGGTTCTCCGCGGGCACCCGGCAGCCGTCGAACACGAGCTCGGCCGTGTCCGAGCAGCGCCAGCCCATCTTGTCGAGCCGCCGCCCCACCGAGAAGCCGGGCGCGCCCTTCTCCACGATGAACATGGAAATGCCCTTGGATCCTGCGCCCGGGTCGGTCTTGGCGGCGACGAAGTACAGGTCGGCAAGCGCGCCGTTGGTGATGAACATCTTCGCGCCGTCGAGCACCCAGTTCCCGCCCTCGCGCCGGGCGCGCGTGCGGATCGCCTTCACGTCGGAGCCGGCATCGGGCTCTGTCACGGCCACCGCCGAGATCAATTCCCCGGAAACCAGGCGCGGCATGTATTTGCGGATCTGCGCGGGCGAGCCGGCGTTCGCGAGGTGCGGCGAGGCCATGTCGGTATGCACGAGCACGGTGATCGCGAAACCGCCGAAACCCGAGCGCCCGAGCTCCTCGGCAAGCAGCGCGGTCGCGCGCGCGTCCAGGCCGCCGCCGCCAAACTCCTCCGGATAGCGCAACCCCAAGAAGCCGAGGCGGCCCATCTCGCGCAGCACCTCGCGGGGCACGAACCCCTGCGCTTCCCAGGCGCACGCGTTGGGGACAATCGCCTTCTCTACGAAGCGGCGGATGCTCTCCTGCAGGAGGCGAAGGCTGTCGGCCGCCTCGTCCATCAACGCCTGGCGAAGTCGCCCGCGCCCGAGGGCTTGTACTCCTTCAGCATCATCACCTCGCGCACGATGCCGTCGTAGGAGAACTGCAGGTACAGGTAATACTCTTCATTTTCGACGTTGTACATGTAGTACTCCCAGACATCCCGCTCCTGCCGCTCCAGTTTCGAGATCCGCCACGGCGGCCCGACGATCTCGCGCGCCTGGTCGCGCGTGGTCACGCCGCGCACGATGCGGGTGAGGTTCTGCTCGGTCAGCAGCTGCTCCCGCGAGCGCATGACGCCGTCCGGCGACATGCGCACCGCGAACATCATCCTGCCGGTCGGCTGGCGCGGGTAATACCAGTTGGTGTCGCCATCGGGCAGGCGGACGCGCTCCGCCGGCACGCCCATCACCGCCTCCACGTCCTTCGCGGTCGACTGGCCGGGAACGAGTCCGGCGCCGCCGAAAGAGGCGCAGCCGGAAAGGAACAGAAGGACAACCGGAACTAGTGTGCGCATGGGGAGGCCTCGCGTTGACTATACCCGTTCAGAACACTTCCGGTCCCCTCAAATTCCACGCGCCACCGCCTGCCGGCTCGCCAGGCGCCGCTGGAACGCGTAGGCGAGCAACGCGAGCCCGGCGCCCGCCGCGAGGAAGAGAGGAACCGTCCCACGGGCGTCCACCAGGAGCGACGCCAACCATACGCCCAGCGACTGGCCGGTGAACAGGCTGAAGGCGAACAGCGCGAGCGCGGCGCCTCGCGAAGACGGCGCCATCTGGGTGGCATGCAATTGCAGGGTGTTGTGCATCATGTACAGACCCATGCCCTGGGCGACAAGGCAGAGCGCCGCCAAACCGGCGTTCGGCGCCGCCGCGA
Organism: Burkholderiales bacterium; assembly: GCA_041904885.1. Taxonomy (GTDB): domain Bacteria; phylum Pseudomonadota; class Gammaproteobacteria; order Burkholderiales; family SG8-39; genus RBG-16-66-20. The sequence continues at coordinate 2,223 of JAYRND010000106.1, read as the reverse complement.
AACCCGGCAGCCCCACGCAAAGCAGCAGTCCGCCGCCGATCACCAGGCCGCGCTCGCCCAGCCGCGGCACCAGGCGCCCGGCGACCGCCGCGTAGATCAGGCTCCCCAGGCCGGCCGCGGCCACCAGCAGGCCGCTGCCGGCGACCGAGAGTCCGAGCGCGCGGTGGCCGTGGTAGGCCGCGAATGCGAGTCCGCCATACGACAGCGCGCCCTCGAGGAACACCGTCACGAGCACGACGCGCACCCACCGGTCGCGCAGCAAGCCGAACATACGCACGAACGCCGCCGTGAGGGGCTCGCGCACCGCGGTGGACTGGCGGGTGGCAGGGTTCGAGCGCAGCTCGGCCGAGAGCAGCACCGCCGCGCCCACGTAGAGCGCTGCCAGCACGTAGAAGATCGCCTGCCAGCCATAGCGCTCGCCGAGCGCGGCGGACGTGATCGCGCCGAGCGTGCCCCCGAGCATGGTGCCGATCAGGAAGCGCGCGAGCACGGGCTGGCGCCGCTCGTAGGGAACGGCATCGCCGATCCAGGCCATGGCGAGCGGGACGATGGCGCCGACCGTGGCCCCTGTGGCGAAGCGGGCGCCGATCAGCAGCGGCAGCGTCGGGGCGAGCGCGCAGGCGAGGTTGCCCGCCGCCGAAATGGCCGTCACCCAGCACACCATGCGGTACTTGCCGACGCGGTCGCCGATCGGGCCGTTCACCAGCTGCAGCGCGCCATAGCCAACCACGAACGCGGTCAGCGCGGCCGAGGCGCCGCCGGCCGTGGTGCCGAAGGAAGCGGCGAGCAGCGGCAGCAGCGGATCAGCCGAGCGCTGCGATGCGCCGCTCGCGAAAGCAGCAAGCGAGAGGACGACAACAGCCCTCAAAGCCCAAACTCACGCAACGCGTGCTCGCGCAGCTTCTGCTTCTGCACCTTGCCGCTCGCCGTCATGCCGATGGCCTCGAAGTCGGCGACGATGCGCAGGTATCGAGGCACCCGGAAGTTAGCGATCTTTTCTTTTGTCCAGTTCTTCAGTTCTTCTTCTGAAATTTCACAACCAGACTTCAGGGTGACGTAAGCGCAGGCCACTTCCCCCAGCCTCGCATCCGGCACGCCGATCACCTGCGCGGTCTCGACCGCGGGATGCGAGAGCAGAACCTCCTCCACTTCGGCCGGCGCGACGTTCTCGCCGCCCACGCGGAACACGTCCTTCAGGCGCCCGGTCATCCGTAGCCGGCCGTCGGCCGTCAGCTCGCCCAGGTCCCCCGTGCGCAGCCAGCCGTCCGCCGTGAACGCCTTCGCGGTCGCTTCCGGGTTGTTGCAGTAGCCCTGCATCAGGCTCCAGCCGCGCACCTGGATCTCGCCTTCGGCGGAAATCCGCAGCTCCAGCCCCGGCAGCGGCAACGCGAGCCCCTGCACCCGCAGCTCCTCGGGCTCGCGCCAGTCGCTCATCACCACGTTGGGCGAGGCCTCCGAAAGCCCGTACGCGGCGCAAACCAGCTTCATGCCCAACCGGTCGATGATCGCGCGCATGGTTTGCGGCCCCGCCGCTGCCCAGCCGCCGCGAAGGTGCAGCTTTCGCTTCGGGAAATCCTCGTGGCCCATCAGCATCTGGAAGATGGTGTCGTTGCCGGAAATGAAGGTGCAGCGCTCGCGCTCGAGCATCTCCAGCGCCGCGCCCGCCTCGAAGGTCGGCAGCGTCACCAGGCAGGCGCCGTTCACGAGCGACATCAGCGCAGAGAGCGTGGAGCCGCCCACGTGGAAGAACGGCCGGCAGTTGAAATAGCGGTCCTCCGCGCGGATGCCCACGCGCGCGCCCGCCGCCCAGGCGTTGCGCAGCATGCTGTCGTGCGTGAGCATCACGCCTTTCGGGTGAGCGGTGGTGCCGGACGTGAACTGAATGAGGAGGAGATCGGAAGGCTGTACGCGGACGGGCCGGTATTCGCCTTTCAGTTCCACCCTTGAAAGATTGACCTTCACGACGCCAGCGATGTCCCGCACCATCGCGTCATAGTCGTTCTTCAGAAACTCTCCTACGTATAGGAGCGCCTTCGCGCCGGATTGCTGCAGGCAGAAGGCGATCTCGTCGGCCTTGAAGCGCGTGTTGACCGGCACCGCCACCGCACCGATCAGCGCGGCGCCATAGAAGCAAGAGAGCCAATCCTCGCCGTTGGGCAGCAGGATCGCGACCCTGTCGCCCTTGTCGATGCCGAGCGACTGCAGCCCGCCGGCCGACTCTTT
>JAYRND010000105.1:0-2933 GCA_041904885.1 Burkholderiales bacterium | reverse complement strand
TAGTCCCGTCGCGCGGAATCGCCGCCAGCAGCCTGATCGCGGCAGCCCTTTTGTTGCTGCCGGTGGCCCCTTTCCCCCCCCCCGGGGGGATGGGTGCTATCGCCGCCGCCAACCTGCTCGCCCTCGCCCTGCTTGGCAACGCGCTCGGCTTCGTCATGTACTTCCGCCTCATCAGCGACGTCGGTGCGACGCGCGCGCTCACGGTGACCTACCTGATGCCGTTCTTCGGCCTGCTCTGGGGCATGCTGTTTCTCGGCGAATCGCTGCCCGCCAGCGCGCTGGCTGGCGGCGTCCTGATTCTCGTGGGGACCGTACTCGTCACGCGCGGATAGAATTGCGGGCCTATGCCCGCGTATCCAAAGCTTTTCGAGCCGCTCGCGCTCGCGGGCGGCGTCACGCTGCCCAACCGCATCCTCATGGGCTCCATGCACACCGGGCTGGAGGCGCGGCCCGATGGCATGGAGAGGCTGGCGGCGTTCTACGCCGAGCGAGCGCGCGGCGGGACCGCGCTCATCGTCACGGGCGGCTTCGCGCCGAACGACGCCGGCGAGCTGAGCCCGCACCGCGCGCAGATGAGCACGAAGGAGGACGCCGAGCGCCACAAGGCCATCCCGCGCGCGGTGCACGATGCGGGCGGCCGGATCGTGCTGCAGGTCCTGCACTCGGGCCGCTACGGCTACCACAAGAACATCGTCGCGCCCTCGCCCATCAAGTCGGGGATCAATCCGAATGCGCCGCGCGAGCTGCCGGCGAGCGAGGTCGAGCAGACCATCGGCGACTTCGTGCGCGCCGCGGTGCTGGCGCAGGTCGCGGGCTACGACGGGGTCGAGATCATGGGCTCCGAGGGCTATCTCATCACCCAATTCCTCTGCGTGCGGACCAACCAGCGCCAGGACGAGTGGGGCGGCTCGCTCGGAAACCGCCTGCGCTTCGCCACCGAGATTGTCAAGCAGGTGCGCGTCGCCACCGGACCGGAGTTCATCATCGTCTACCGCATCTCGGCGCTGGACTTGGTCGAAGGCGGGCTCACGGGCGAGGAGATCCTCGCCGTAGCGAAGGCCATCGAGGCCGCGGGCGCGACCATCCTCAATACCGGCATTGGCTGGCACGAGGCGCGCATTCCGACCATCGCGCAGGCGGTGCCGCGCGCCGGCTTTGCCTGGGCCGCGCGCCGCATCAAGCAGGCAGTGAAGATTCCGGTGGTCGCCTCCAACCGCATCAACGCCCCGGAGGTCGCGGAGGAGCTGATTGCGCGCGGCGACGCGGACATGGTTTCGCTCGCGCGCGCGATGCTCGCCGACGCCGAATTCGCCAGCAAGGCAAAGGCAGGCGACCGCGCCGGCATCAACATCTGCATCGCCTGCAACCAGGCCTGCCTGGACCATTACTTCATCGGCCAGCCGGCGAGCTGCGTCGTCAACCCGAGAGCGGGCAGGGAAAGCGTTCTGAAGTTTGAAAAGGCAGGCAAGAGAAAAAAGGTCGCGGTCATCGGCGGCGGGCCGGCGGGCCTGTCCTGCGCGGCGGTGGCCGCCGAGCGCGGTCATGAGGTCACGCTGTTCGAGAAAGCGGCTGAGCTGGGCGGCCAGTTCAACCTCGCCAGGCGGATCCCGGGGAAGCAGGAGTTCGCCGAGTCGGTCGCCTACTACTCGGAGCGCCTCAAGCGCGCCGGCGCCAAGGTGAAGCTGAACCATACGGCGGTGCAGGCGGACCTCGCCGGCTTCGACGAGGTGGTGCTCGCCTCCGGCATCGATCCGCGCCGGCCGGTGATTCCCGGCATCGAGCACCCGAAGGTCGCGGGCTACGTGGACGTGCTCGGCGGCAGGTCGAAGGTCGGCACGAACGTCGTCATCATCGGCGCGGGCGGCATCGGCTTCGACGTCGCGGTGTGGCTGCTGGAGCAGAACAGCCGCGCGCCGCTGGAGCCGAAGGCTTTCGCCGAGCACTGGGGCGTGGACGAAGCGCTCGCCCAGTCCGGTGGCCTGGATCCCAGGGGGCAGCCAGCCGGGCATCCCGCCTACCGCATCACCATGCTCAAGCGATCGACGACGCCCTTCGGCGCGACCCTCGGGCGCACCACCGGCTGGGTGCACCGCGCCGAGTTGCAGCGCAACGGCGTGAAGATGCTGAAGGGCGTGGAATACCGGAAGATCGACGACGCCGGGGTGCATATCGCCGTCGACGGCAAGGAGAGCGTGATCCTCGCGGACACCGTCGTGGTGTGCGCGGGTCAGACTTCCTTTGTCCCCTTCGACGCAGCGGCGGGAAACATTCACCGGATCGGCGGCGCCAGGGAGGCCGGCGAGCTGGACGCCAAGCGCGCCATGCTGGAGGGCGCGGAGCTCGCCGCCCGCCTGTGACGCGCTGCCCGTGACGCCGTCGCGCCGCGTGCTGTTCGCACTGAGCGGCAAGCTCGGCGACACCGTGGCCTGCTACGCGACCGTTCGCGCCTATGCGGACGCCTTCCCGGGCGACGAGGTAACCCTGCTGGTGCGCGCGCGCTATGCGCCGCTCTTCGCACGCGAGGCCGGCCTGCGCGTGATCGGCTTCTCCGGCCGCGCCGGGATGCTGGCGAAGTTGCTCGCGCGCCGCTGGCTCGAGCCGCCTTTTGACGCGCTGCTCGTGCTGCTCGGCTCCGGAGCGCAGACCCGCAGCCTCGGCACCGCGGTACGCGCAACGCGGAAGATATTTCTCGACGCGCGCTTTCCCGACGTTTACCCGGAATGGCCGGAGATCCCGCCCGGCCACCTGCACTCGGAGCCGGCCTGGCGCGTCGCGCGCCTGTTCGAGCCCGGGCTGGAGCAGCCGCTGCGCTCATCGATCCCGAGCCTCGCCGCGCGCCGCCGGCCTGGCCGGGTCGTGGCGATCGCTCCCGTCTCGGACGAAACGCGGCGCAGCATGTTGCCGGGCACGCTGTCCAAGCTGGTCGGCACGAT
>JAYRND010000104.1:0-5268 GCA_041904885.1 Burkholderiales bacterium | reverse complement strand
CTCGGGGTCGTTGATGCGCACCGGCACGCCGCCCAGCGTGGCGAGCGAGAAGCACATCGCCATGCGGTGGTCGTCGTAGGTGTCGATGGCGACGCCCGCGTTCAGCTTCGCCGGCGGCGTGATCTTGAGGAAGTCCGGTCCCTCGACCACGGTGGCGCCGAGCTTGCGCAGTTCGCTCGCCATGGCGGTGATGCGGTCGGTTTCCTTCACGTGCCAGCTGCCGATGTTGCGCACCGCGCAGGGCCCGTCGGCGAAAAGCGCCGTCACCGCCGCGGTCATCGCGGCGTCCGGGATGTGGTTGAGGTCGAGGTCGAAGGCGGCGAGCTTGCCCGAGACCGGCCCCGAGACTTCGATCCAGTCCGGGCCGATTTCCACATTCGCGCCCATCTGCGCGAGCACCTCGGTGAAGCGCACATCTCCCTGGATGCTGTCGCGCCCGACGCCCAGCACGCGCACCGGGCCGCCGCCGATCGCGCCCGCCGCGAGGAAGTAAGACGCCGAGGAAGCATCGCCCTCTACGTAGATCTCCTCGGGCGCTACGTAGGAATAGCCCGGCACGTCGAAGGACTTCCAGCCGTTCACGCGCACCTCGATGCCGAACTTGCGCATGAGGTTCAGCGTGATCGCGACGTAGGGCTTGGAGATCAGCTCGCCGACGATCTCCACCGTCCCGCCGCCAGCCAGCGGCAGCGCGATGAGCAGCGCGGAGAGGTACTGCGAGGACGTATTGCCGCGGACCATGATGTGGCCCGTGACCTTGATCTGCCCCGGGTGGATCGCCAGCGGCGGAAAGCCTTCGTTGCCGACGTAGTCGATCTTCGCGCCGATGCCGCGCAGCGGCTCGACGAGGTCGCGGATCGGCCGCTCGTGCATGCGCGGCTTGCCCATCAGCCGGTATTCGCCGCCCGAGAGGGCGAGCGCCGCGGTGAGCGGCCGGAAGGCGGTGCCCGCGTTGCCGAGGAACAGGTCCATCTTCTTGCACGGAATGCCGCCCGCGCCGTTCACCACCATGGAGGCGAAGCTGCGCAGGTCGATGATGATGTCGAGCTTCTGCAGCGCGGCCAGCATCACGCGCGTGTCCTCGGCGTCGAGCAGGCCGTGCACCCGCGTCGCGCCCTTGGCGAGCGCGGCGAGCAGCAGCACGCGGTTGGAGATGCTCTTCGAGCCCGGCAGCCGGAGTGTGCCCGCGGCGCGGCCGATCGGCGCGAGGTCGAGGTGCTTCACCGGTACTCCCCGTTCAGCCAGCGCTCGCGCGCGGCGCGCGCGCCGGCGAAGAGATTCTCCAGGCCGACAGCGTCCTTCTTTCTCAGGATTCTGCGGATCGTCCTCAATTTTTTCTCATACGAGGACAGCTCGTGCAAAAGGCGATCTCCATTCGCCATGCAGATATCCCGCCACATCTCCGGGTGGCTCGAGGCGATGCGCGTGAAGTCGCGGAATCCGCCCGCGGCATAGCCGAACAACGGGCCCGCGTTCCGCCGTCCCGCGATATCGCTCACCAGCGCGTAGGCGAGAACGTGGGGCAGGTGGCTGACCGCGGCAAATACGCTGTCGTGCTCTGCCGGCGTCATGCGGCTGACCCGTGCGCCGCAGGCTCGCCATGCCGCCTCAACCTTCCGGATCGATCGCGCGGCATTCGAAGGCAGCGGAGCAAGCACCACCCTTTTGCCCTTGAACAGGTCGGCGCTCGCCGCCGCGGCGCCGCTTTTCTCCGCGCCGGCGATGGGATGCGCGGGAATGAACTGGCCGATCTTTGACCCCAACCCCTTTCTTGCCGCCGCGACCACGTCGCGCTTGGTGCTGCCGGCGTCGGTGATCAGGGCCTCGGGGTTCACGGACCTTCCGAGACGCCGAAAGATGCCGGGGAAGTGCGAAACCGGGGTCGAGACCAGGACCAGGTCCGCATCCCGGACTGCGGATTCGAGCGTCGCGATCGAATCGATCGCGCCGATCCTCATCGCCTGCCTCAGGTTCGCCCGGCCGCGCCCGACGCCGACGACCTCGCGGGCGATGCGCTTTTTCTTGAGCGCCAGGCCGAAGGAGCCGCCGATGAGCCCGACGCCGATGACGGCGACCTTCGCGAAGCGCATTATTCCTTGAGGCTGGCCGCGAGCGCGGACAGGAAGCGCTCGTTCTCCGCGGCGGTGCCGATGGTGACGCGCAAGTGCTCGGGGAGCTGGTAGGCGCCGCCCACCGGCCGCACGATGACGCCGCGCTTGAGCAGCCGCCGGAAGACCTCGTTCGCCTTGCCCACGCGCACCGTCACGAAGTTGGCGTAGGACGGAATCCAGTCCAGCCCGAGCGCGCGCGCGCCTTCCTCGATCTGGCGCATGCCCTGCAGGTTGGCCGCGAAGCTGCGCGCGACGAACTCCATGTCGTCCAGCGCCGCGGTCGCCGCCGCGAGCGCGAGGCTGTTGACGTTGAACGGCTGGCGCACGCGGTTCATGATGTCCGCGACCGAGGCGTGCGCGAGGGCGTAGCCGACGCGCAGCCCCGCCAGCCCGTAGGCCTTGGAAAAGGTGCGCGTCACGATCAGGTTCGGGTGGCGCCGCAGCCACTTCACGGTCTCGGCCTTGAGCTCCGGCGGCAGGTACTCGTTGTACGCCTCGTCCACCACCACCAGCACGCGCTCGGGAACGCGCTTTATGAACGATTCGAGCGCATCCGAGCGCAGCAAGGTGCCGGTGGGATTGTTCGGGTTGGCGATCCAGACGACGAAGGTCTCGTCGTCGATCGCCGCGGCCATGGCGTCGAGGTCGTGCCCGTAGTCCTTCGCCTGCACCGCGATTCCGCGCGCGCCGCGCGCCTGCGTGGCGAGCGGGTAGACCGCGAAGCAATGCTGCGCGTAGACCGCCGCGCGCCCCGGCCCGAGGAAGGCGTGCGCCACCAGCTCGAGCACGTCGTTCGAGCCGTTGCCAAGGACGATGCAGCCCGGCTCCACCCCGTAGCGGCGGCTGAGCGCCATCTTCAGGTCGTGGCCGTTGCCGTCCGGGTAGCGGGCGATCTCGCCGAGCGCGGCCTCGATCGCGGCGCGCGTGCGCGGCCCGATGCCGGCCGGGTTCTCGTTCGAGGCGAGCTTGATGATGCTCTGCTCCTTCAATCCCAGCTCGCGCGCCAGCTCCGAGATCGGCTTGCCGGGCTGGTAGGGCGCGATCGAGCGCACGTAGGAGGGAGACAGCTCGCAGGGATCGATGACCATCCGCTTTCCTCCGTTCTACGAACCGGCCGCCGGGTAGGACCCCAGCACCTTCAGGAAGGGCGCACGCGACTTCAGCTCCGCGATCGCCGCCGCTACCCGTGCGTCGGACTGATGCCCTTCCAGGTCGATGAAGAACACGTACTCCCAGCGCGCCGAGCGCGCCTTCGCCGGCCGCGACTCGATGCGCGACATGCTCACGCCGTTGGTGGCGATGGGGGTGAGCAGCGCGTGCACCGCGCCGGGCTTGTTCTCCGCCGACATCACGAGCGAGGTGCGGTCCCGGCCCGTGGGGGCCGGCTCGACGCGGCCGAGCACCAGGAACCGCGTCGTGTTGTTCGGGTTGTCCTCGATGCCGGGCGCGAGGACCCTCAGCTTGTAGCGGGCCGCGGCGGCCTCGCCGGCGATCGCCGCCGCGCCTTTTTCCCGGGCCGCGCGGCGCGCGGCCTCCGCGTTCGAGCCGACGGGGATGCGCTCCGCCCCGGGCAGGTGCTGCCCCAGCCAGCCGTTGCACTGCGCGAGCGACTGGGCATGCGAGTAGATCCTGCGGATGCCCTTCATCCCTTTCGCCGCGGCGAGCAGGTTCTGCCGGACCCTCAGGTCGATCTCGCCGCAGATCTTGAGCGGCGTGGTGATCAGGAGGTCGAGCGTGCGGCCGACCGCGCCGTCGGTGGAATTCTCCACCGGCGCCACCGCGAACTGCGCCGCGCCGGACTCGGCGCTGCGGAAGGCTTCGTCGATGGTCGCCGCCGGCTCCGTCCCGACGCGCTCGCCGAAATGCTGGCGCACCGCCTGCTCGCTGAAGGTGCCCTGCGGCCCGAGGTAGGCGACGCGGATGTCCTGCTCGAGCGCCCGGCAGGCGGAAATGATCTCGCGGAATACGCCCACCGCGGACTCGGGAGGCAACCCGCCGCGGGCCTCGGCATCCAGACTGCGCGCCGCGACGCGGCGCAGGATCTCGCTCTCGCGCTCCGGGCGGTAGGCGGGCGCGCCGCCCTTCAGCTCGCCGACCCTGCGCACCAGCGCCGCGCGCCGGTTGAGCAGATCGAGCAGCTGCGCGTCCACCGCGTCGATGTCCAGGCGCAGCCTGCCGATCTCCTTCTCGCTCATTCGGCGGCCGGCAGGTAGCGCACCGCGAGCACGCCCTTGATCGCGCCCAGCTCCTTGAGAGCTGCTTCGGGCACGGGGCTGTCCACGTCGACCAGCGTATAGGCCATCTCGCCCTTCGACTTGTTCAGCATGTTGTGGATGTTGATCCCGCGGCTGCCCATGGCGTTGGAGATGCTCGCCAGCATGTTCGGCACGTTGGCGTTGGCGATGGCGAGGCGGTAGGGAGACTCGCGAGGCATCTGCGTGTTCGGGAAATTGACGGCATTCTCCATGGTGCCGTCCCTGCAATAGGCGGCGACTTGGTCGACGACCATGATCGCGCAATTGTCCTCCGCCTCGCTGGTGGATGCGCCCAGGTGCGGCAGCGCCACCACGCCGGCCTTGCCGATCAGCTCGGCCGAAGGGAAATCGCTGACGTAGCAGCGCAGGTGTTTGGACTCGAGGGCCTGCAGCACTGCCGCGTCCTCGACGACGCCTTCGCGAGAGAAGTTGAGCAGCACCGCGCCCGCCTTCATGTGCGGAATGTTCTTCGCGCCGACCAGGTGGCGCGTCTTGTCGACCAGAGGCACGTGCAGCGTGACGAAGTCGCTTGCGCGCAGGAGCTCGTCGACCGAATGCGCCTTGCGCACCTGCGAGGGCAGGCTCCAGGCGGCGTCCACTGTGATCTCGGGGTCGTACCCGAGCACGTCCATGCCCAGGCGGATCGCCGCGTCGGCGACCAGGCTGCCGATCTTGCCCAGGCCGATCACCCCCAGGGTGTGGCCGGGAAGCTCGACGCCCGCGTAGGCCTTCTTGCCCGACTCCACCTTCTTCTCCAGCTCCTTGTCCTTCGTATCCAGCTTGCGCACGAAGTCCAGCGCCGGCGCGATGTTCCGCGCCGCGATCAGCATGCCGGCGACGACCAGCTCCTTCACCGCGTTGGCGTTCGCTCCCGGCGCATTGAATACCGGCACGCCCAGCTT
>JAYRND010000103.1:0-7341 GCA_041904885.1 Burkholderiales bacterium | reverse complement strand
TGGCGATGGTCGCGAACATGTTCCTGCAGATCCCGGCGCTCGCGCTCACCATCTCGAGCCTGGTGATCGTGGTGTTCTCGCTGTTCCTGCTGCACGACCTGTCGCGCATCGTGACCGGCGGGGAGACGAACTACGTGATCGCGACCACGGGCGTCTACATGAGCCTGTTCAACATCTTCGCCAACCTGCTGCAGTTGCTGATGGCATTCGCGGGAGATCGCGACTAGCCGCGCGGTTCACGGCCCGGCAAAAAAGGCGCCCACAGGCGCCTTTTTTGTTGCCTGCGCCCGCCTATTTCGCGCAGGGGCGCAGGCCGTAGAGCCCCACGGAGAAGAGCTCGTTGCCCGCTGCGTCCCGCTGGACGCCCCAGTTGAACGCGTAGTGCTTCGCGCTGCGGGGGTATGCGGCGAAGTCCGCCGCCACTGCGCGCCGTGCGACCTCCTCGAAAGCGTCCAGCTCGTCCTTGCCGCCATAGGCATAGGATTGCGCCGGCGCCTTGCCCGTGGGCAGGTCGACTTCGCGCAGGTTCGGCAGGTAGCCGCGGCCGAAGACGAGCATCTGCTCGGGCGGGACGGGCGGATGGCGGGCCTCGACCGTGCGCAGGGCGCCGCCCGCCGGGTCGCGGCAGGGATAGGCCTCGCGATAGATCCTCATGCGCGGGGCGGCGACCTGGCCCAGCGGCGGGCGCGCACGCTGGGCTGCGTGTATCTGCGCTGGTTTGAGCAGCCTCTCGCACACCGACTTCCCGCCCGGCGACGCCCTGGCCAGGACGATCGCCTTCAGGTCGCCGAACTCGAGCTTCAGCTCTCCACCCGCGTCGCGCAACGGAAACTTGAACTGCAGCCGCCCTTCGCTGTTGGCCTCCACGGCGCGGACTCCGCCGGCCGACATCAGGGCGGCCAGCGGCTTGCTGCCGTCTTTCCAGACGAGGCTTTTGGGCGCCACCGACCGTCCCGCGCCGTCGACGATGCGCAGCACCGGCGCTTCCACGAGGCCCGTGGCGCCGAGGTAGCGGATACGGGTGTCCAGCGCGACGACGGAGTCCGCGGGATCGCACTGCAGCCCCTCTACCGACAGCTGCCAGTGCCTGCCCGAGCCCAGGGCCGCGGCAACCGCCGCGGAGGACAGGCAGCAAAGAATGAGTGTCGCGGAGATGCGCATGAAGCCGCGCTACGCCAGCCCCGCCGCGCGCAAGCCCTGGAAGATGCACAGGCCGCCCGCCACAAGCAGCAGGCCCAGCGTAAGGAAAGTGCCGAAGAACCGGCCGAAGAAGGACTTCTGCGTGAAGGACAGCGCGTAGCCGTGCAGCACGCGGGCGACCACGAGCGCGACGCCCATCGCGTGCAGCAGGAGGGCGGAGGCATGGTTCAGCTCCAGGAAACCCATCATCAGCAGGATCAAGGGCACGTATTCGGCGAAGTTGGCATGGCCGCGCATCCGACGCAGCACCACCGGGTCACCCCCGTCACCCAGGCTCACGCGGCCCCGCACGGCGATCACGCGAAGGCTCAGCGCGAAGAACAGGAAGGCGAGGATGCCAGCATACAGCGGGGTGACGGTCATGGAGAGGCTCCGTTTCGTTCGAACAGTGCGATGGACTCGACGTGCGCAGTATGGGGAAACATGTTGACCACGCCCGCGGCGGCGAAGCGGAAGCCCTTCTCGTTCACGAGCACTCCGGCGTCGCGCGCGAGCGTCGCGGGGTCGCAGGACACGTAGACAATGCGCCGCGGCCAGGCGTCGGGCAGCGCCTGCACCAGCGCCGCGGCGCCCTCGCGGGGCGGGTCGAGGAGGAACTTGTCGAAACGGCCGTAGTGCCCGAGATTGGGCTGGAACAGGTCCGCCGACTCGAACTGCGCGACGAGGCCGTTGGCGGCGGCGTTGGCGCGGGCTCGCTCCACGAGGGTCGCGCCGCCTTCGAAGCCGATTACCTGCGCGCCGCGCGCGGCGATCGGCAGCGTGAAATTGCCGAGCCCGCAGAAGAGGTCCGCGATGCGCTCGCCCGGCCGCGGGTCGAGCAGACGCAGCGCCCTGGAAACGAGCACGCGGTTGACCGCGGGATTCACCTGCGTGAACTCGGTGGGCTTGAAGAAAATCCGCAGCCCGAATTCCGGCAGCGCGTACCAGAGGTCCTCCTGCGCCGACGGATGAAACGGCGCCGCGGTCTCGGGCCCGGAGGGCTGCAGCCAGATACCGACCCCATGCGCCTCCGCGAACGCGCGCAGCAGCTCCTCGTCCGCGGCCGCCAGCGGCAACAGGTGGCGGAACACAAGCACCGTCGCGGCATCGCCCGCCGCGATCTCAACCTGCGGAACGCGATCGCGGATCGAAAGCGCGGACACCAGCGCGCGCAGCGCGGGGATCAGCGCTGAGATCCGCGGCGGCAGCACCGCGCAGCTCTTCATGTCGGCCACGTACGTGGACTGGCGCTCGCGGAAGCCCACCAGCGCGCCGCCCTTGCCCTTCACGTAGCGCACCGACATGCGGGCGCGGTGGCGGTAGCCCCATTCCTCGCCGTGGATCGGCGCGAGCATCGCCTCCGGCTTCACCTTGCCGATGCGCGCCAGGTTGTCCTCTAGCCCGCGCTGCTTGGCGGCAACCTGCGTGCGGCCGTCCACGTGCTGGGTGGCGCAGCCGCCGCAGGTGCCGAAATGCGGGCAGCGCGGCTCGCGCCGGGAAGACGAGGCGCGCAGGATCGCGGTGGCGCGCGCCCGGTCGAACTTGGGCTTGGCTTCCAGCAGGCGGGCCTCGACGCGCTCGCCCGCCAGCGCGCCCTCGACGAACACGACCTTGCCCGCGTTGCGCGCGACGCCGCGGCCCTCGGCGTCCAGCGCGTCTATCTCAAGAATCATTCCAGAGCTTGAGGAATTCCCGCCAGTGGGGCTGCTTTTGTTTTTCAAGGAAGGTTTTCAACAGCGCGGCTTCCGAACGGAACTGCGCTTCGGTCAATACCCCCCTCAGAAGCTGGTAGCGCAGGAACAGCAGGTAGGTGTTGGCCGTGTCCGCCTCGCAGTAGTCGCGGATCTGCGCGTGCCCGCCCGCGAGCCAGGTCTCCCAGACCTTCCCGCCGCCGACGCCAATCTTGCCCGGCAGCCCGGCGAGCTGCGCGACTTCGTCGAGCGGCGCGTTGTTGCGCGGCTGGTACATCGCCAGCACGTCCATCAGGTCGAGGTGGCGGCTGTGGTAGCGCGAGACGTAGTTGTTGAAGCGGAAATCGCGGTTCTCCTCGCCCGTCTCCCAGAATAGCGGCGCGGATACCCCGTGGATCAGGGCGCGGTAGTTCAGCACCGGCAGGTCGAAGCCCCCGCCGTTCCAGGACACCAGCTGCGGCACGTACTTCTCGATGCCCGAGTAGAAGCGCTGGATGAGGTCTTTCTCCTCGCCCTCCAGGGAGAAGATCTTCAGCCCGTCGTCGCCGCGCAGCACGCAGGAGATGACGGCGACTTTCTGCAGGTGCGGCGGCAGGAAATCGCTGCCTGTCTGCGTGCGCCGGCGCTGGAAGGCGACCTCGGCGACCTCGCGGTCGGGCAGGTCCGCCGGCAGCCCGTGCAGCCGCCGGATCCCCGCCACGTCGGGGATCGTTTCGATGTCAAACGCCAGAACAGGCGTCAATCGGGAAAGACTCCGGTCGAGAGGTAGCGGTCGCCACGGTCGCAGATGACGGTGACGATCACGGCGTTCTTCAGGTCCTTTGCGATCCGCAGCGCCACCGCTGTCGCCCCGCCGGAGGAAATGCCGGCGAAGATGCCCTCTTCGCGCGCAAGGCGCCGCGTCATGTCCTCGGCGTCGGCCTGGCCGACGTACTCCAGCCGATCGACCCGCGCGCGATCGTAGATCTTCGGCAGGTAGGCTTCCGGCCATTTGCGGATACCCGGGATCTGCGCGCCCTCCTCGGGCTGGCAGCCGATGATCTGGATTTTCGGGTTCTTTTCCTTGAAGAAGCGGGAGCAGCCCATGATGGTGCCGGTGGTGCCCATCGAGGAGACGAAGTGGGTGATCCGCCCCCCGGTGTCGCGCCAGATCTCCGGCCCGGTGGTCTCGTAGTGCGCGCGCGGGTTGTCCGGGTTGGCGAACTGGTCGAGCATGACGCCTTTCTTTTCTCTCACCAGTTGCTCGGCGAGGTCGCGCGCGCCCTCCATGCCGCCCTTCTGCGGCGTGAGGATGATCTCGGCGCCGAAGGCGCGCATGGTCTGCCGGCGCTCGATCGACAGGTGCTCGGGCATGATCAGGATCATGCGCAGGCCACGCACCGCCGCGGCCATGGCGAGGCCGATGCCGGTGTTGCCCGAAGTCGGCTCGATCAGCGTGTCGCCCGGACGGATGTCGCCGCGCTCCAGGGCGCGCCGGATCATCGAGATCGCCGGCCGGTCCTTCACGGACCCGGCCGGGTTGTCGCCCTCGAGCTTCGCCAGGATGACGTTGTTGGTCCTGCCGGAATCCGGATCGAGCCGCTGCAGGCGCACCAGCGGCGTGTTGCCGATGTAGTCCTCGATCGTCTTGAAGGTCATTTCATCAGCTCGCGCACGTAGTCGGCCACCCCTTCCTCCACGCCGCGGAACTCGCCTGCGTAGCCCGCCTCGCGCAGCCGGCCGAGGTCGGCCTGAGTGTAGCTCTGGTACCTGCCCTGCAGCTGCGCCGGCAGCGGGATGTACTCGATGAAGCCCCTCTGCAACAACTCGTCCAGGGAAAGGTCCGAGCCGTTCACGGCATTGATCACGGCCGCCGCGAGCTGGTTGAAGCTCTGCGCGCGGCCCGTGCCGCAATTGAAGATCCCCGAGACGTCCCGGTTCTCCTGCAGCCAGAGGTTGACCGCGACCGCGTCGTCGACGTGAATGAAATCGCGCAGCTGCTCGCCGTCGCCGTAGCCGCCGGTGCCGGCGAAGAGCTTGATCCGTCCGTCTGCGCGAAATTGATTCGTTGCATGGAACGCGACCGACGCCATGGGGCCCTTGTGAGCCTCGTTCGGTCCGTAGACATTGAAGTAGCGCAACCCCGCAATCTGCGCGCTCGATGCGTCCAAGCGCCGGCGCACGTACTGGTCGAACAGGAACTTGGAGTACGCGTAGGCGTTGAGCGGGCGCTCGTTGGCGCGCTCCTCGGCGAACTCCGTTCCCTCGCCGTACACGGCGGCCGAGGAGGCGTAGATCAGCGGCACTTCCTCGTCCTGGCACCAGTCGAGCAGCGCCTTGGAATAGGCGTAGTTGTTCTCCATCAGGAAGCGCCCGTCGGTCTCCATGGTGTTGGAGCAGGCGCCGAGGTGGAAGACAGCGTCGATCGAGCCGTCGAGGCGGCCCGACTCCAGCTGCACGAGGAACTCGCGCTTGTCCTGGTAGTCCTCGATGTCGGCGGCGAAGAGGTTCGCGGCCTGCGCGCCGCCCTGCAGGTCGTCCACGGCAAGGATCGACGCAATGCCGGCGCGGTTCAGCGCGGCCACGAGCCGCGAGCCGATGAAGCCGGCGGCGCCGGTGACGACGGTCAGCATGGCCTAGCCGAACAGCTCCGCGGGCGTGACGGCGGCGGTGCCGAACTTCATCACCGCGATGCCGGCCGCGCGGTTGGCGACGCGCACCGCGGGCTCCAGCGGCATGCCGGCGGCGAGCATCGTCGCCAGCGTGGCGATGACGGTGTCGCCGGCGCCGCTCACGTCGTAGACCTCGCGCTTCTCGGCGCGCACCTGCAGCACCTTGCCCTGGCGGTACAGCGTCATGCCCTCCTCGCCGCGCGTCAGCAGCAGCGCTTCCAGCTGCAGGTTCTGGCGCAGCTTCTGGGCGCGGCGCTCGAGATCGGCCTCGTTCCGCCACTCGCCGACGACGTGGCGCAGCTCGGCGAGGTTCGGCGTCATCACGTTCGCGCCGCGGTAGCGCGAATAGTCCTCGCCCTTGGGGTCGATCAGCACGCGCTTCCCCGCCGCGCGCGCCCGCCCGATCATGCGCGAGATGTGCTTGAGGCCGCCCTTGCCGTAGTCCGACAGGACCACCATGTTGCAATGGGGCAGGGCGTCCTTGAACTCGGCCCATTTGGACGCGAGCACCTCGCGCGAGGGCACGGTCTCGAAGTCGATGCGCAGCAGCTGGTGCTGGCGCCCGCCGATCACGCGCAGCTTCTGCGTGGTGCGGATCGAGGGGTCGGCGTGAAAGCTCACCTCGACGCCCGCCTTGCGCAGCATGGTGCCGATCGCCTTGCCGTCGGCGTCGGCGCCGGTGACCGACAGGATCCGCGTGCGCGCCCCCAGCGCCGCGCAGCTGTGCGCGACGTTGGCGGCGCCGCCCTCCTTGGTCTGCTCCCTGCGGAACAGCACCACCGGCACCGGCGCCTCGGGCGAGATGCGCGTGGTATCGCCGAACCAGTAGCGGTCGAGCATGACGTCGCCGACCACGAGGATGCGCGCCTTGCGCATGTCCGGGGCACGCATGTGCGCCGGCTTCGCCTTCAAGTCTTCCTCCCGATCGCGAAATACTCGAAGCCTTGCGCGCGCACGATGGCCGGATCGTACAGGTTCCGGCCATCGAAGATCGCCGGCGTCCTGAGCGCGTTGCGCAGCGCGGGGAAATCGGGCGCGCGGAACTCGGCCCACTCCGTGACGATGGCCAGGGCGTCGCAACCCTGCACGGCCGCCATCGCGGATTTCGCCAGATCCACTCCCTCGAGCTCGGGCCTGGCCACCGGATCGTAGGCGCATACCTGGGCGCCCGCTTCCTGCAGGTCCGCGATGAGCGCCAGGCTGGCGGCCTCGCGCATGTCGTCGGTGTTGGGCTTGAACGCCAATCCCCAGAGGGCGAAGCGGCGGCCCTTGAGGTCGGCGCCGAAGCGCGCCTTGATCTTTTCGCCGAGCACGTGCTTCTGCGCTTCATTCGCCTGCTCGACCGCGGTGACCACCCGCAGCGGCCGGCCGGCCGCGGCGGCGGTGTGGGCAAGCGCCTTCACGTCCTTCGGGAAACAGGAGCCGCCATAGCCCGCGCCGGGATAGAGGAAATGCGTGCCGATGCGCGAATCCGAGCCGATGCCGCGCCGCACCTCCTCGATGTCGGCGCCGATCGCCTCGGCGAGGTTGGCGAGCTCGTTCATGAACGAGATGCGCGTGGCGAGCATGGCGTTGGCCGCGTATTTGGCCAGTTCCGCCGAGCGCACGCCCATCAGCATCAGCCGATCGTGGTTGCGCTGGAACGGCGCGTACAGCTCGCGCAGCACCGCTGTGGCGCGCTCGTCGTCCGAGCCGACGATGATGCGGTCCGGGCGCATGAAGTCCTCGACCGCCGCGCCCTCCTTGAGGAACTCCGGGTTGGAGACGACGCTGAACGGCACCTGCGCCTTGCGCTGGCCGAGCTCGCGCTCGATCTCCTT
>JAYRND010000102.1:0-19841 GCA_041904885.1 Burkholderiales bacterium | reverse complement strand
CGCTCGGCGAGGCCGCGGCCGCCGGCGCGGGCGGCGTGGTCGTGTACGCCTCGGGCTACGGCGAGATGGAGCGCGACGAAGGCGCGGCCGAGCAGCGGCGCCTCACCGCGCTCGTGCAGGCCGCGCGCATGCCGATGCTGGGGCCCAATTGCATGGGGCTCGTCAACCACGAGCTCGGCGTCGGCGTCAGCTTCATCCCCGAATACTCGAAGATGCCGCGCCGCGTCGGGCCGATCGCCTTCGTCAGCCAGTCCGGAGCGCTCGGCTACAGCCTCGCGCAGGCGGCCGAGCGCGGCATGGGTTACCGCTATTTCTTCTCCGTCGGCAATTCCTGCGACGTCGATGTCGCCGACCTGATCGGAGCGATGGCCGAGGACCCGGGCGTGCGCGCGATCGCCTGCCTGTTCGAAGGGGTGCCCGACGCGCGGCGGTTGCTGCAAGCGGGCGAACGGGCGCGCGCCGCCGGCAAGCCGGTGATCGTCTACAAGCTGGGCGTGAGCGAGGACGGCGCCGCGGCGGCGCGCTCGCACACCGGCTCGATGGCTGGCTCGGCGGCGGCGTTTCGCGCGTTGTTCGACCGGGCGGGCTTCGTCCCCGTGGACAACTACGAAGCGCTGGTGGAGACGGCCAAGTTCTTCGCCGCCGCCGGCAAGCCCGCATCTATACCCCCGGCGCGCGGCGTGGCGGTGGTTTCTGGCTCCGGCGGCGCCGGCATCATCGCCGCCGACATGGCGGCGCGCCACGGCGTGCCGATGCCGCAGCCCGGCGAGCGGACCACCGCCGTGCTGCGCAGCGTGGTTCCCGAATTCGGCGCTGCGCGCAATCCCTGCGATCCGACCGGGCAGGTGCTCAGCGTTCCCGAGTCCTACAACAAGTGCTGCCGGGCGCTGCTCGACGATCCGCAGTACGGAGTTCTGCTCTGCGCGATGAGCGTGTCCTCGCGCGAGACCGGCAACAAGCGCGCCACCGACATCGCCGCGCTCGCGCGCTCGCAGCCCAAGCCGATCGCCGTGGCCTGGGTGTCGGAATGGCTGCAGGGCCCGGGTTCCGAGGCCTACGACGCTGACGACCGGGTCGGCTTCTTCCGCTCCTTCGACCGCTGCTACGCCGCCATCGCCGCCTGGCTCCGGTGGCATGAGCCGAGGCTTTCGGAATCAAGGATCACCAGGCCTTTGAACTTTGATTTCAAGAAGAAAATTCTGGGAGAACGCGAGGCCAAGTCCGCACTCGGCCAATACGGCATCCGGTCTGCGCCCGAGCGGCAGGCGAAGAACGCGGACGAAGCCGTCGCCGCGGCGAAGGAACTCGGCTACCCGGTGGTGTTGAAGGCCGACGGCGACATCGAGCACAAGACCGAGGCGGGCGCCGTGAAGCTGAACCTCAGGAGTGCCGACGAGGTCCGCGCCGCGTGCGGCGCCATGACGGCGGCGAGACAGGGCTTCCTGGTGCAGAGCATGGTTACCGGCGGAGTGGAGCTGGTGGTCGGCATCAAGCGCGATCCGCAGGTCGGCCCGGTGCTGCTGGTCGGCCTGGGCGGCGTGCTGGTCGAGGTTCTGCGGGATACCGCGCTCGCGCTGGCGCCTGTGGGCCCGAAAGAAGCGCGGCGCATGCTGGAAGGCCTGAAGGGGTACAAGCTGCTGACGGGCTACCGCGGCGCACCGGCTGCGGACCTGGATTCGGTCTGCGATGCGATCGCGCGCATCTCCGAATTCGCCGCCGACCATGCCGACCAGGTCGAGGAAATCGACGTCAACCCGCTGCTCGCGCGGCCCGACGGCGCGGTCGCGCTGGACGCACTGATCGTCCTGCGCGACAGGTAAACCGGGTTCGCCCGGACTTGGGAGTACCCTTGCGCTTACGAAGGAGCCATGCGGAATCCGCTTCTTTACATGCTCACTTGCCTGCTGGCCTGTGGCGCTCCGGGCGCGGGCGCGTCGGGAGTCGCGCCCGTGCGCTGCCAACCGCGCAATCTCGGCTTCGACCAGAAGAGTGCCGGGTGGGAGCATCGCGCGCTCTCGATCCTGAAGCGCGACACTGTCTACTCGCTTGCGCGGGAAGAGGGCCACACCGTCCTGCGCGCCACCGCGGATGGCGCGGCCTCGATGTACCTGGCGCGTTTCGATCCGGCCGTCGAAGTACCGGCGACGCTGCAATGGCGCTGGAAGACCGGCGCGCTGGTTCCCGGCGCGGACAACCGCGACAAGAGCGTAGAAGACGCGCCGCTGCGCGTGATGCTGGCTTTCGACGGCGACATCTCGAGCCTGCCGTTTTCGGAGCGGGGGCTGCTGCTCGCGGAGCTGCCCTATGCCACGCTGATGTATATCTGGAGCGACCATGTCCCCGAGGAGACGGTGATTCCCTCGGCCCATACCAGCCGCGTGAAGATGCTGGTGGTCGCGTCGGGCGCGCGCGGCCTTGGCCGATGGCACACGGTGCGGCGCAATGTCGACGCGGACTACCGGCGCGCGTTCGGCGCGGCCCCGGGTCCGCTGCTCAGCGTCGGGGTGATGACGGACACCGACAATACCGGCGCCCGGGCGGTGGGCGAGTACGCCGATATCCGCCTCGGCTGCGCGGCCGGCTGAGAATGGACGCTGGAACCCATCACTGGCCGGCGCAGGAACGGGTCATCTACGGCAAGCCTGCGGTCGAGGCGCTTGCCGAAGAGGTGGCGCGCTCGGCTGCGCAGCGTGTCTTCGTCACCACGACGCGCTCGATCACCGGCGGGCCCCTGGTCGCGCGCATCGTGCAGGAGTTGGGGGCGCGGTTCGCGGGCAAGTTCGATGCGATCTCCGCGCATAGCCCGCGCGAGGGTGTGATTGCGGGCGCCGAGGCGCTGCGTGCGTCCGGGGCCGACCTGGTCGTCGCTGTGGGCGGCGGCTCGGTCATCGACGCGACCAAGGTGATGCTGCTCGCGGTCTGGCGCGGCGCGCGCGACGTGGACGGACTATCCGCGCTTGCCGGCGTGCGAGGCAAGGGCGCGGAGCCGAGCGCCTGGAGCGCGGATCCGCAGCGGCTGCGCATGGTTGCCGTGCCCACCACGTTGTCGGCCGCGGAGTTTTTCCACACGGCCGGGGTCACGGACCTGCAGCGTAGGGTCAAGCAAAGCTACGCCCATCCGCTGGCGGTGCCGAAGGCCGTGATCCTCGATCCTGCCGCGACGCTGGAGACGCCGCTTGAGCTCATGCTCTCCACCGGCATGCGCGCAGTTGATCACGCAGTCGAGGGCTGGTGCTCGGTGAAATCCGCGCCGATGGCGGATGCGACGAATCTCGAATCAATGAAGTTGTTGTCTTCGTCTCTCAAAAAAATGCAAAGTGAGCGCGACAACCTCGAACACAGGGCGCTCGCGCAGCACGGCATGTGGCTCTCGCGCATCGGCAGCATGGCGGGCATCCCGATGGGGGCGAGCCACGGCATCGGCTACCTGCTGGGCGGGGGCTACGGCGTGCCGCACGGCATCACTTCCTGCATCACCCTGCACGCAGTCATGACCTGGAACGAGCCCGCCAATCGCGCCCGGCAGGCGGAGGTCGCGGCGATCTTCGGCGGCGCCGGGCGGCCGGCCGGAACGGTGCTGCGCGAATACATCGAGGCGCTCGGACTGCCTACACGACTGCGCGACGTGGGGATAGCGCGGGATCTGCTGCCGGCGATCGCCGCGAGCTGGGATGGGGCGCCGCCCATCGCCACCAATCCGCGCAAGGTGGATGGGAAGGAAGACCTGCTCGAGATCCTCGAGCTCGCCTGGTAGGCCGGCCTACTTCGATCCCAGCCCGAGGCGCTTGGCTCCCTCCGTGTAGAGCCTGATCTTGTCCTTCATGAAGGCGTCCATCTCTTCGCTGCCGACGTTGACCAGCTCGAAGCCGCTCTTGGCCGCCAGTTCCTTCATCTCCGGGTCGTTGTTGAGCGCGCGCCAGAGGTCCGACAGGCGCTTCCTTGCCTCCGCCGGCGTGGACTTGGGAACGCCGATGCCGCGGTAGGCGCCGTCCACCCAGTCGATGCCGAGCTCCTTGAAGGTCGGTGCATCCGGCAGCAGCGGATGGCGCTTGTCCATGGCCACCGCGAGCGCGCGGACCTTGCCCTTGTTGTTGATGGCGAAGGCGGTGTAGGACATCGCGCCTCCGACATGGCCGCCCACCACCGCGGTGGTCATGTCGCCGGTGCCTTTGAAGGGCACGTAGGTCGTCTTGAAGCCGAATGCGGCGTTCATGCGCTCATGCGCCGCGTGGTTGGCGGAGTTCAGGCCGGAGCCGCCGAGCGAGATCTTGCCCGGCTCGGCCTTGGCCGCCTTCACGAAATCCTGGAACGTCTTGATGGGGCTCGATTCCTGCACCACCAGCGCGTCCGGCGTGTAGTGGAACCAGAACACCGGCGTCACGTCATCGGTCTTGTACTGCACCTGCCCCTCGATCGGCTGGAACACGATGTGCGGCAGGTTGACGCCGACGATGTTCAGCCCGTCCCCCGGCAGCCCGTTCATCTGCGCCCACATCAGGCCGCCGCCCGCACCGGGCTTGTACTGGATGATGGTCTCCACCCCCGGGCATTTCTTCTTCAGCACTACCTGCTGGTGGCGCGCCGAAAGGTCCGACTCGCCGCCGGCGGGGAAGGCCTGCCAGTAGTTGAGGTTCTTGTCCGGGCAGGGTTGCGCGAGCGCTGATGTGCCGGCCGACAGCAGCGCAACGAATAGCAGCTTCTTCATTTTCAACCTTTCAGTTGCAGAGATTTGTACTCGAGGAATTCCTCGAGGCCATACACACCCGCCTCGCGGCCATGGCCCGACTGCTTGAAGCCGCCGAACGGCGCGTTCATGTTGAAGGCGCCGCCGTTGACGTCCACCTGGCCGGCGCGGATGCGGCGCGCCACTTTCTGCGCGCGCGCCTCGTCGCCGGACCAGACGGCGCCGGCGAGGCCGTAGGGCGAGTCGTTGGCAATGCGGATCGCGTCCTCCTCGTCCTTGTAGGCGATGATCGATAGCACCGGGCCGAAGATCTCTTCCTGCGCGATGGTCATCGAGTTCTTCACCTTGCCGAACACGGTGGGCTTGACGAAGTAGCCGCCGGGGACACCCTCCGGCTGGTCCGCGCCGCCCGCAAGCAGCTCGGCGCCTTCGGCCTGGCCTTTCTTGATGTACTCGCGAACGCGGTCGCGCTGCATGGAAGAGGACAAGGGACCCAGGCGCGTGGTTTCCTGCATGGGATCGCCGAGCGTGAAGCCCTTGGCCGCCTCGACCGCGATCTTCGCCGCCTCCTCGTATTTCGACTCCGGTACCAGCATGCGCGTGAGCGCGGTGCAGGTCTGGCCCGAGTTGAGGTAGCAGCCGTTCACCGTGCCCTTGACCGCGGCGGCGAGGTCGGCGTCCTCCAGGATCACCGAGGCGGACTTGCCGCCAAGCTCGAGCGCGACGCGTTTCACGGTCTGCGCCGCGACCTCGGATATCCGCTTGCCGGCGCGCGTCGAGCCGGTGAAGGAGATCATGTCCACCTGCGGGTGCTTCACCAGCGCCTCGCCGGCAGCCGGACCGAAGCCGGTGACGACGTTGAAGACCCCCTTCGGCAGGCCGGCGGCCTCGACGACTTCGGCGAGGATGAAGGCGTTGAACGGCGCAATCTCGGAGGGCTTCAGCACCACCGTGCAGCCCGCGGCGAACGCCGGCGCCACCTTCAGCGCGATCTGGTGCAGCGGGTAGTTCCAGGGAGTGATCGCGCCCACCACGCCGACTGGTTCCTGCACTACCAGGGAATTGCCGACTTTCTTCTCGAATTCATAGGCCGCGCCGATTTTCGCGAAGTTCGCGAAATTGGCGATCGGCAATCCCGCCTGGATGCGGCTGGAGAGCTTGATCGGCATGCCGACTTCCTGCGCGATGGTGGACGCGAGCTCCGCCGCGCGCGCCTTGAGGCCGTCGGAGATCTTCTGGAGGTATTCGGCGCGCTTAACCGCGGGCGTCGCGCTCCAGCCCTCGAGCGCAGCGCGTGCCGCCGCGACAGCGGCGTCGATGTCCTTCTCGGTGCCCGCCGGCACCTTGCCCATCACCGCGCCGGTGCCGGCGTTGTGGACTTCGATCGTTTCCTTGGAAGAGGGGGCGGCCCATTGGCCATTGATGAAAAACTTGTCGCGCAGAATCATGGGGTTGTTCCTGGATGGGTAAAGCGGACCGCTACTGTAGCAAAAAGCGGTTGACGAAAATAGGATCATATGTTTAAGTGTGTGGACATATGAACAAGAACTACATGCGTTCCCTGCCCAAGGAGTGGCGGGCCATGGCCAGCGTCTTCGTCGCCCTGGGCGACGAGCACCGCCAGCGGATCATGCTTACCTTCGAGAAGGGCGAGCGCCTCACGGTGGGCCAGATCGCGGAGGTTTCCACCCTGTCCCGCCCGGCGGTGTCGCATCACCTGAAGATCCTGCGCGGCGCGGGCCTGCTCGAGGAGGAGAAGGTCGGCAAGGAGGTCTACCTCTCCGTGAACAAGGCGCTCCTCGCGGAAACCCTTGCCGACGTGCTCAACTACGTGAAGAGCGAAACGTGAGCGGGCAGAGCCAGTTCGCCTTGCTGGGCCAGCGGCGCTTCCTGCCGCTGTTCCTCACGCAATTCTTCGGGGCCGCGAACGACAACGTCTTCAAGTTCGCCTTCACCGTGCTCGCCACCTACAGCGCGGCGCAGTGGGGCGAACTGGACCCAAAGGCGGCGGGCGCGGTGATCGGCGGCATCTTCATCCTCCCCTTCGTTCTGTTTTCGGCGACCTCCGGCCAACTTGCGGACAAGTACGACAAGGCGGCCCTGATCCGCCTGGTCAAGAACCTGGAGATTGCGATCATGCTGGCGATCGCCGCGGGCTTCGTCTGGCAGGTCGTCGGGCTTCTCTACGCCGGGGTGTTTCTCATGGGCGTGCATTCGACCCTGTTCGGCCCGGTGAAGTACGCCTACCTGCCGCAGCACCTGCACGAGACCGAACTCACCGGCGGCAACGGCATGGTGGAAATGGGCACCTTCGTCGCCATCCTGCTCGGCACCATTCTCGGCGGCGTGCTTGTGGCGGTGCCGGACACGGGGCCGACGCTGGTCGCCGCCGCATCGCTCGCGCTTGCCGCCATCGGCCGAGTCTGCGCGGGCTTCGTGCCGCTGTCCCCGCCGCCCGAGCCCGGGTTGAAGGTGAACTGGAACCCCTTCACCGAGACCTGGGCCAACCTCCGCCTGGCGCACACCAATCGCACGGTGTTCCACTCGCTGCTCGGCATCTCGTGGCTGTGGTTCTTCGGTTCCGTGTTTCTGACGACCTTCACGGGCTTCGCCAAGGAGACGCTGGGCGGTGACCAGCGCGTGGTGACGCTGCTGCTCGGCATCTTTTCGGCGGGCATCGGCGTGGGCTCGCTGCTCTGCGAGCGCCTTTCGGGAAGGAAGGTGGAAATCGGCCTCGTGCCCTTCGGGTCGATCGGCATGACGGTGTTCGCGGTGGACCTGTGGCTCGCGAGCAAGGGAATGACGCCCGCGGGCGAGCTCTCCGGTCTGGGCGCCTTCCTTGCGGACGGCGCCAACTGGCGAGTGTCGGCGGACCTGTTCCTGCTGGCGATGTTCGCCGGCTTCTACAGCGTTCCGCTCTACGCCCAGATCCAGGCGCGCTGCGAGCCTTCGCACCGGGCGCGAATCATCGCGGCGAACAACATCATGAACGCCCTGTTCATGGTGGTCGCCTCGGTGATGACGGCCGGCATGCTGCACGCGGGGCTGTCGCTGCCGGAGCTGTACCTGGTGGTCGCGCTGATGAACGCGGCGGTGGCCGCCTACATCTACACGCTGGTCCCCGAGTTCCTGATGCGCTTCATCGCGTGGCTGCTCATCCACTCGGTGTATCGCCTGGAGAAGGAGGGCCTGGAGGCGATTCCCGAGGAAGGGCCGGCGCTGATCGTCTGCAATCACGTCAGCTTCGCCGACCCGGTGGTGATCCTCGCGGGCTGCCGGCGGCCGATCCGCTTCGTCATGGACCACCGCATTTTTCGCACGCCGGTGCTCTCGTTCGTGTTCCGCACCAGCGGCGCGATCCCGATCGCGCCTGCCAAGGAGGACGCGGCGATGATGGAGCGTGCCTTCGACGAGGTCGCCGAGGCCCTGCGCGCCGGCGAGCTGGTGGCCATCTTCCCAGAGGGCCGCATTACGGACACCGGCGAGCTCTACCCGTTCCGGCCGGGCGTGAAGCGCATCCTCGATGCGACGCCGGTGCCGGTGGTGCCGATGGCGCTGCGCGGTCTCTGGGGCTCGTTCTTCTCGCGAAAGGACGGCGCCGCGATGAGCAAGCCCTGGCGCTTCGTGCCGTTCCGCAAGATCGGCCTGGCGGCGGGAGCGCCGCTGCCGCCGGCGAAGGCGGATCCGGAAGTCCTGCAGTCCACCGTGCTCGCCCTGCGCGGCGAATGGAGGTAACCCGATGAGCTCGAACCGCAGCGACATCCTCGACTGGAGCGACCAGGGCCGTATCCGCGACGCGCGGCTGCGCGACGCGCTCGCGCTGGCGGGCCTCCTGCCCGATGCCCGCGACTGGCGCCGGTTTCTCGACCGGCTGCTTCTGTTCACGGGCACGACGATGCTCGCCGCGGCGGTGATCTTCTTCTTCGCATTCAACTGGCAGAGCCTGGGACGCTACGCCAGGTTCGCGCTGGTCGAGGCGCCGATCGTCGCAGCGATTATTCTCGCGTGGCGGCTCGGCGTAGAAGGCCTCGCCGGCAAGGCGACGCTCCTGTTCGCCTCCCTCGTCACGGGCGCGCTGCTGGCGCTGGTGGGGCAGACCTACCAGACCGGCGCCGATACCTTCGAGCTGTTCGCCGCCTGGGCTGCGGCGATCCTGCCCTGGGTGCTGGTGGCGCGCTTCCCGGCGCTGTGGATCTTCTGGCTCGCGCTGGTGAACACCGCGCTCGCGCTCTACTTCCTCACCTTCGGAATACTGTGGGGGATCGTTTTTGCGCCGCAGAAGCTGCTTTGGCTGCTTTTCGGCGTGAATACGGCCGCCCTGGTCGCCTGGGAGGCCTGCGCCGCGGGCGGGGTCATTTGGCTGCGCGAGCGCTGGTCGGTGCGCATCCTCGCCACCGCCAGCGGCGCCCTGATCGCCGCGCTGGCGATGGTCGACATCCTCGACTGGCGCAACGCGAGCGGCTGGGGATTTCCGCTCTGGCTGGCGTGGATGGCTGCCGCCTACTGCGCCTACCGCCTCTGGCTCAAGGACGTCTACGTGCTCGCCGGCGGCGTCCTCGCAGCGGTCGTGGTGACGGCGACATTGCTCGCCCAACACCTTCCTATGAAGGAAGCCGGCGCGTTCCTGTTCATCGGCATGGCGGTGATCGGCATGTCCGCCGCGGGCGGCGTCTGGCTGCGGCGGGTGGCGACGGAGGAGGGTTCATGAGCGAATTGAAGCGGGACGCCCTCTGGGCCCGGTTGCGCGAGGGCGCGCTGGTGGTGGGCGAAATGCCAGTGGCGGGGGAAGCGCGCTCGCCCTGGTTTGTGCGCGTCATGCTGGGGATCGCTGGCTGGATCGGCGCGCTGTTCCTGCTCGGTTTCGTCGGCGCCGGCCTTGCTTTCGTCATCAAGAGCTCTCTCGCAAGCTTCGTGTTCGGCGCGGGCGCCTGCGCGGCGGCGGTGATGATCTTCCGGGCCGCGCCCGCCAGCGAATTCGTGGCGCAGTTCGGCCTCGCCGTGAGCCTCGCCGGGCAGGCGCTACTCCTTTACGGCGCCGGGCAATGGTTCGAGCGCTCGATGGTGGGGATCGCGCTCTACGCGGCGCTCCAGCAGGCGCTGCTCTTCGTCCTCGTGCCCAGCTTCGTGCACCGCGTGTGGGCGGCGTGGACCTGCGCGCTGGCGGCCAGCTTCGCGATGCTGGATGCCCGGCTCTTTGCCTTCACGCCCGCAGTGACCACGGCGGCGTTCCTCTGGCTAGCGCTGCGTGAATTCGAGCTTGCACGCCACGGCAGCATCGTCCGCGCCGCCGTCTCCGGCCTCGCGCTCGCGGCGGTGCAGGCTGCCGTGCTGCATGGCGATCTCCTTGCCGCCATGCTGGCCGGAGTGGGCCGCGGCGGCCCGCTGCTTGGCGAGGCGGGAATATGGCTGGGGCGGCTGGCCTCGCTGGCGGTCCTGTTCGTGGCCGTGCTGATGCTGCTGCGGCGCGAAGGCGTCGCGGTTGCTTCCGGCAAGGGCCGCATCGCGCTGGCGGGCGCAGCTATTCTCGGCCTGGCGTCCATCAAGGCGCCGGGCGTCGGTCCGGCGGCGGCGATCCTGATCGTCGGCTATGCCAACGCGGACCGCGTGCTGGCGGGCCTCGGCATCCTCGCGCTGCTGGGCTATCTCTCGCACTACTACTACTCGCTGCAAGCGACGCTGCTCGAGAAGTCGGCGCTACTTGCGGCCGCGGGCGCTGCCTTGCTCGTCGCGCGCTTTGCGTTGCGGTACTGGGAGCCGGCATCCGCCGGCAAGGAGGCGGGTCATGCATAAGGCGATTGCCGTCCTGGCAGGGATCCTCGTCCTTGCGGCCGTCAACTGGAGCATCTACGGCCGGGAGCACCTGCTCGAGACCGGGCGGGTGGTCCTGCTGGAGCTCGCGCCGGTGGATCCCCGCTCCCTGATGCAGGGCGACTACATGGCGCTGCGCTACAAGGTCGCGGACGAAGTGTTCGGGCGCGGCCGCAGCAAGGAGGCCGCCGACGGACGCATCGTCGTGAAGGTCGGCGACCGCGGCGTGGCCAGCTTCGTGCGGCGCGACGGCGGCGAGCCGCTCGCCGCGGACGAGGCGCTGCTGCGCTACCGCGCGCGCGAGGGGCGCGTGAAGTTCGCCACCAATGCCTACTTCTTCCAGGAGGGGACCGGGGGCCAGTATTCGCGCGCGCGCTACGGCGAATTCCGCGTCGCCCCCGACGGCGAGATGATTCTCACTCATCTGGTCAGCGAGACTTTCGAACGGCTCGGCTCGCAGAAGCGCTGAGCCGCTATACTGCACCGCATCCAACGTAGCTTCGGGAGAGCGTGATGGCGCGCAGTGGCAAGGCGGCGGTCTGCCGCGAACTGAACAAGCCGGTCGTCGTCGAGACGATCTCCGTGGACAGCCCCAAGCGCGGCGAGGTGATGGTGAAGCTGGCCGCCTGCGGCGTCTGCCATTCCGACCTGTCCGCCACCAACGGCACCATCGCGCTGCCGCCGCCGCTCGTGCTCGGCCACGAGGGTGCGGGCGAGGTCGTGGAGGTGGGCGAGGGCGTGACCACGTTCGCGGTCGGCGACCACGTCGTCACCTCGTTCATCTACATGTGCGGCAAATGCCGCTTCTGCTCGAGCGGCCGGCCGGTGCTGTGCGTCGAGCAGGGCAAGGCGCTCGTTACGCCGCCCGAGGGAACGCCGCGGATCAAGGACAAGGACGGCAAGCCGCTCAACATCTTCTCCGGCTGCGGCGTGATGGCCGAGTACGCCACGATGTCGGTGGACAACGTGGTCAAGATCGACCCGAAGATCCCGCTCGACCGCGCCGCGCTGGTGGGCTGCGCGGTCACTACGGGCGTGGGCGCCGTGTTCAACACCGCCCGCGTGGAGCCCGGCGCGTCGGTGGCCGTGTTCGGCTGCGGCGGAGTGGGCCTCAACGCCATCCAGGGCGCGGCGATCGCGGGCGCCGAAATCATCCTCGCCATCGATACGATGCAGAACAAGCTCGACATCGCGAAGAAATTCGGCGCCACCGCGACGCTGCTCGCGAAGCCCGGCGAGGATCCGACCAAGGAGATCAAGAAGCTTACCGGCGGAGGGCCAGAATATGCCTTCGAATGCGTGGGCTCGGGCGCCCTCGCCGAGCTCGCCTACAAGGCGATCCGGCGCGGCGGCAAGGCCGTGATCGTCGGCGTCGCGCGCGCGACCGACGCCACTTCATTCAAGCCGATGACCATGGTGTTCGAGGAGAAGAGCCTGCAGGGCAGCTACTTCGGCTCCTGCGTGCCGCGCGTGGACTTCCCGCGCATGCTGCAGCTCTACATGACCGGCAAGCTCAAGCTCGACGAGCTCATCACCCGGCGCTACAAGATCGACGAAGCCCCGCAGGCCTTCGCCGACCTGGAATCGGGCAAGAACGCGCGAGGCGTCATCGTTTTCTGACGCCGCGCGCGGGCCGGCTAGCGACGCTTCTTCTTCTCCTGGTCTTCGCCGATCTCGTGGCCGATGTAGCCGCCGGCTGCTGCGCCGCCGATGATGCCGAGGGCGCCGCCAGTGAGCGCATTGCCGACAACCGCTCCAGTGGTGGCGCCAATGGCGGTACCTTGATCTGACGGAGACCAGCCCGCGCAGGCGCTCAGGCCAAAGCAGACAAGGGCGAGCAGGAAGGTACGGATCGTGTTCTTCATGGCGGCTCCTTTCTTCAGTGGCGGGGCTTGCCGCCGTCGTTCAGCCAGCGCTGCTCGAATGCGTCGATTTGCCGCTCGGCTTCCTCTTTCGAGAGGCCGTATTGCTCCCGGATCTTGCCGAGCAGCTGGTCTCGCTTGCCGGCGATGACGTCGAGCTGGTCGTCGGTGAGCTTGCCCCACTGCTGTTTGGCCTTGCCCTTCAGCTGCTTCCAATTGCCTTCGATGCGATCCCAGTTCATGGATGGGTCTCCTGGTTGTTTACAAGGGGATTCGAGGCGCGCGGCTGCGCGCCTTGCAGGAGATCTCCGCAAGGCGCGTGCCAGAGGAAATTGCTCGGAAATTCACGGGCTTGCGAAATCCGCGCAGCGACGGGTCGTCGCTAGTCAGCGTCAACTGCCCGGTGCTGGCGGGCTCTGACCCCGATTTCAGGGTCTATTTCGCGAGGCGTTTTTCTACAAGCCTGGCGAAGAAGCTCGCGCCGTAGGGTAGGGCGGCATCGTTGAAGTCGTAGGAAGGGTTGTGCACCTCGCAGGCTCCTTCGCCGTCGCCGTTGCCGATGTTGATGTAGCAGCCCCGCACCTCGTTCAGCATGAACGAGAAATCCTCGGAGGCCATGATCAGCGCGGGGTCGCGGCGCACGCTGTCGGCGCCGACGATCTCGGCGCAGATGCCGGCGGCGTAGTCCGCCTCCTGCGGATCGTTGAGGAGCGGCGGGAAGATGGCGCGAAAGTCGGTCTTCGCCTTCGCGCCGAAGCCGGAGGCCACCCCTTCGGCCACGCGCGCGATGTTGCGGCCGATCAGCTGCATCACCTCGTTGGAGAAGGCGCGCACGGTGCCCGAGAGGCGCGCGGTCTGCGGGATGACGTTGTAGGCGTCGCCGCTGTGGATCTGCGTGACGGAGAGGACCGCCGTGTCCACCGGACGCACATTGCGCGCGACAATGCTCTGCAGGGCCGCGGTGACGTGGGAGGCAACCAGCACCGAGTCCACTCCCGCTTCGGGGCGCGCGCCGTGCGAGCCGCGGCCCTCGATGTCGATGTCGAAGAAGGCGCCCCCGGCCATCATGGGACCGGAGCGGACTGCGAACTTGCCGAGCGGCATGCCGGGCCGGTTGTGCATGCCGAAGATTGCATCGCAGGGGAAGCGCTTGAACAGCCCGTCCGCCACCATCGCCTTCGCGCCGCCGATGCCTTCCTCGGCCGGCTGGAAGATGAAGTTGACGACGCCATCGAAGTTTTTCGTCGCGGCGAGGTACTTGGCCGCGCCCAGCAGCATGGTGGTATGGCCGTCGTGCCCGCAGGCATGCATGCGGCCCGGGTGCGTGGATTTGTGCGCGAAGGTATTCGCTTCCACGATGGGCAGGCAATCCATGTCCGCTCGCAGGCCGATGCTGCGCTTGGCGGAACCGGACCGCAGAACGCCGACCACCCCGGTCTTGCCGATCCCCCGGTGCACTTCGATGCCGAAGGACTTCAATTTCTCGGACACCAATTCGGAGGTGCGTTCCTCCTCGAAGCCAAGCTCGGGGTGCGCGTGGATGTCGCGCCGCCACGCGGTCATTTCCGCCAGCAGCGCGGCGATGCGGCCGTCGACGGCCATCAGTTCGATACCTTGATGCCGGCGTTCCTGATGATGCTGCCGTAGCGGTCCTGCTCGGTGCGCATGTAGACCGCGAGCTCGTCGGGGGTGCTGGTCGCCTGGTCGAGGCCCAGGGCGATGTAGCGCTCGCGCATGTCCGGCGAGTTCATCGCCTTGAGAATCTCGTTGGCGAGGCGCACGACGATCGTGCGTGGCGTGCCCGCCGGCGCGTGGTAGCCAATCCAGGCCGCGACGTCGTAGCCCGGGATGTCCGCGGCTTCGGCGAGCGGCGGCACATCGGGCATGCTCGCCGTGCGGCGGGCGGTGGTCACCCCGAGAACCTTGACCCTGCCGGACTTGTAATGGCCGAGCACCGACGCGACGGTCTCGACCGCGTAGGTCACCTGGCCGCCGATCAGGTCCGTGAGCGCCGGCGCGCTGCCCTTGTAGGGCACGTGGACCGCGTTCAGCTTGGCCATCGAGTTGAAGAGCTCGCCGAAGAGGTGCGCCGTCGCGCCGGTGCCGGAGGACGCGAAGGTGTATTTGCTCGGGCTGGCGCGCACCATGGCGACGAACTCGCGCGCGTTGGCCGCCGGGAAGGACGGATTCACGATCAGCGCGAACGGCGCGCGCGCGGTAAGGCTGATGGGAGAGAGGTCCTTGAGCGGCTCGTAGGGGATTTTCTGCAGGTTGGGCATGATCGACATCGGCCCGCTGGAAGAGGCGAGCAGCGTGTAGCCGTCCGGGGCCGACTTCGCCACCGCCTCGGTGCCGATCGCGCCGCCGGCGCCGGGACGGTTGTCGAACACGAACGGCTGGCCGAGCTGCTGCGAGAGCTTCTCGCCGACGATGCGCGCGGCGAGGTCGGTCGCCTGGCCGGGCGGCCAGGGGATGACGACCCTGACCGGACGGTTCGGATAACCCTGCGCCTGGGCCGAAAAAGCCAGGACGAGAGAAAAAACCCCGAAGAGCTTCTTCATCTCACAGCACCTCGAACAATCCTGCCGCCCCCATGCCGCCGCCGATGCACATCGTCACCACCACGTGCTTCACGCCCCGGCGCTTGCCCTCGATGAGCGCGTGGCCGACCAGGCGCGAGCCCGTGACGCCGTAGGGATGCCCGACCGCGATCGAGCCGCCATCGACGTTCAGGCGCTCGTCCGGGATGCCGAGCTTGTCGCGGCAGTAGATGACCTGCACCGCGAACGCTTCGTTCAGCTCCCATAGGCCGATGTCGCCGATCTTCAGGCCGGTGCGCTCGAGCAGCTTGGGGATCGCGAACACCGGTCCGATGCCCATCTCGTTCGGCTCGCAGCCGGCGACCGCGAAGCCGCGGAACGCGCCCATCGGCTTCAGGCCCCGCTTCGCCGCCTCCTTGTCGCTCATGATCACCTGCGCCGAGGCGCCGTCGGAGAACTGGCTCGCGTTGCCGGCGGCGATCACGCCGCCCTCGATCGCGGGCTTGATCTGCGACACGCCCTCGTAGGTGGTGTCGGCCCGGATGCCCTCGTCCTGGTCGGCAGTCACCTCCTTCATCGTTTCCGTGCCCGTGTTCTTGTCCACGACCTTCATCTTGGTCGTGATCGGCACGATCTCGTCCTTGAACTTGCCCTCCGCGCGGCTCTTGGCGGCGCGTTGCTGGCTCAGCACGCCGTAGCGGTCCTGGGCCTCGCGCGGGATGTTGTACTTCTTCGACACGTACTCGGCGGTCTGCAGCATGTTCCAGTAGATCTCGGGCTTGTGCCGGGTCAGCCACTCGTCCTTGCCGTGGTGCTTGTTGGCTTCGTTCTGGACGAGCGAAATGGATTCCACGCCGCCAGCGACGTAGATTCCGCCTTCGCCCGCGAGCACGCGCTGGCAGGCGAGCGCCACGGTCTGCAGGCCGGAAGAGCAGAAGCGGTTGACGGTCATGCCGGAGACCGTCACCGGCAGCCCGGCGCGCAGCGCGATCTGCCGGGCGATGTTGCCGCCGGTCGCGCCTTCGGGCGTCGCGCAGCCCATGATGACGTCCTCGACCTCCTGCGGCTCGACCTTGGCGCGCTCGAGCGCCGCGTGCACCACGTGGCCGCCCATCTTGGCGCCGTGGGTCATGTTGAGGGCGCCGCGCCAGCTCTTGCACAGCGGCGTGCGTGCCGTCGAAACGATCACTGCGTCAGCCATTGAATGTTCTCCCTTCGTTAGCCAGTTTCACGAGTAGCGGCGCGGGTTTCCAGACCTCGCCCTTGTATCCGGACTGAAATTTCTGAATGGAATTCAGGACGTTCTTCAAACCGACCGTATCCGCGTAGAACATCGGCCCGCCGCGATACGCGGGAAAGCCGTAGCCGGTGAGGTAGACCATGTCAATGTCGGAGGCGCGCAGCGCGATGCCTTCCTCGAGGATATACGCCGCCTCGTTCACGAGCGCGAAGATGAGGCGCTCCACGATCTCTTCATCGGAGATCTGGCGCGTCTTGATCTTGTTCTCAGTCCTGTATTTCTGAATGATTTCGTCAACGACCGGATCCGGAATCGGCTTCCGGTCCGGCAGGTTGTACTTGTACCAGCCCTTGCCGGTCTTCTGCCCGTAGCGCCCCTGCTCGCAGATCTTGTCCGCCACCTTCGAATACACGAAGTTCGGCCGCTCCACGTAGCGGCGCTTGCGGATCTCCCAGCCGATGTCCAGGCCCGCCATGTCGCCCATCGCGAGCGGCCCCATCGCCATGCCCCACTTGTAGGCGGCGGCGTCGACCTGCTGCGGGGTGCAGCCCTCGTCGATCAGGAACAGCGACTGCTGGCCGTACTTCTCGACCATGCGGTTGCCGATGAAGCCGTCGCACACGCCCGAGACTACCGGCACTTTCCTGAGCGCCTTGCCGAGCTTCATGGTGGTGGCGAGGACGTCCTTCGCCGTCTTCGCGCCGCGCACCACTTCCAGCAGCCGCATCACGTTCGCCGGCGAGAAGAAGTGCGTGCCGATCACGTCCTGCGGCCGCCTGGTGACGTCCGCGATGGCGTTCACGTCCAGGGTCGAGGTGTTGGTGGCGAGGATCGCCCCGGGTTTCATGACCGCGTCGAGCTTCTTGAACATGTCCTGCTTCACGTCCATGCGCTCGAACACCGCCTCGATGACGATGTCCGCGTCTTTTGCCTCCTCCAGCTTCGTCGTCGGCTTGATCAGCGCCATCCGCTTGTCCATCTCCTCCTGCTTGAGGCGGCCCTTGGAGACGGTGGAGGCATAGTTCGCCCGGATTTTCTCCACGCCCTTCTTCACCGCGTCCTCGGTCACGTCCATGATCGACACCGGGATGCCCGCGTTGGCGAAGTTCATGGCGATGCCCCCGCCCATGGTGCCGGCGCCGATCACCGCGGCGCGCTTGATGTCGCGCGTCGCCGTGTCCTCGGGGACGTCGGGGATCTTGGTGACCTGGCGCTCGGCGAAGAACATGTGCCGCAGCGCCTTCGATTCGTTCCCTTCCACCAGGAACGCGAAGCGCTCGCGCTCGAATTTGCGGCCTTCATCGAATGGCTTGGTGGCCGCGGCCTCCACGCAGGCGACGATTTCCAGCGGCGCGGGAAAGCCGCGCGAGGCTCTGGCGACCTCGGCGCGCGCCTTCTCGAAAAACGCCTTGGGGTCGCCCTCGACCTTCACGGTCAGATCGCGAATGCGCTTGGGTTTGGACTGCTTTTTCGCAAAGGCAATCGCACCCTCGAGCAGGTCTCCCTGGACGATTTCGTCGACCAGGCCGAGGCCGAGCGCTTTCTCGGCCGGGATCGGGTTGCCTGTCGTCATCATCTGGATCGCCTGCGCGGCGCCCACCACGCGTGGCAGGCGCTGCGTTCCGCCGGAGCCCGGCAGCAGGCCCAGCTTCACTTCCGGCAGGCCGAGCTGCGACTTGGGCAGCGCGACGCGGTAGTGGCAGCCGAGCGCAAGCTCGAGACCGCCGCCCAGCGCGAAGCCGCCGATCGCCGCGATCATCGGCTTGGGACAGGCGTCCTGCGCGTCGTTGATCTCCGGCAGCGAGGGCGGGACGTTCATCTTCGGCGTGTTGAATTCGCGGATGTCGGCGCCGCCGGAGAACGCCTTCGCCGTGCCAATGATCACCAGCGCCTTCACGGCGGGGTCGGCGCCCGCCTTCCTGATGCCGTCCATGATGCCGGGGCGCAGCACGCTGCCCAGACCGTTCACTGGCGGGTTGTTCATGGTGATGACGGCGATGCCGTCACGCACGGAATAGGATGCCGCGTCGCTCATGGAATTTCTCTCCGGAGGGGATCGGCGATTGTAGGGGCAGGACGCCGCCCGGCGCAATGGATTGACCGGCGTCAAATGCGTTCCCGCCCGAGGGGCTAGGGTGGCAGCAGGGCCGGGCCGCCATGGAACTGCGAAACATCTTCGGCCGCGGGGACCGTCATCCGCTGCACTCGCCCGAGGCGGCGGCGGAGCAGATCGCGCTTCTCGCGGGACAGGACCCGCTCGGCGCGCTGGGCGAGGTGGCGCAGTGGCTGCGCTCGGTCGGCGAGTCGCGCGAGTTCAAGCCGCGCACCCGCCTCGAGGTCGTCGGCTTGCTCGACGCGGCCGGGCGCAAGCCCGAGAGCGAGCTGATGCTGCGCTATTTCACCGATCCGCGGCTGCGCAACCCGAAGGGGCGCATCGCGTGGCGCGCGGTGTATGCGTACTGGTGCGCGCTCGCCGACGCCTACCAGCGCTGCGCGCTGGAAGACCTGCCCAAGTTCGTCGCCGGCGAGGGCGCGCGGGCTTCCTGCGCGGCGCTTGCCTCGCGCGCCCTGCGCGCGCGGAGCGCGCAGATCCGTGCGGCGATGCTGCACTATGAGCCGGTGCCGGCGAGCGCCTGGTCCGCGATGTACGCGCTGTGGGCGCGCTGCGAAGTCTCGGGCCTGACCGCCGCCGCGGCGCACGCATACGAGGGCGAGAAACTGCACACCACGCCGCTGTTCGAGTTGATGAACAGCCTGCTGGTGGCGGTCGCCGCGCCGGAGCGCCTGCCGCCCGAGGAGGTCGACGCCGCGTTCCGCATCGCGCAGCGCTTCGCCGGCGCCGGTCGGATCGAGGCCGCGCCGTTCGAAGGGGCGACGCACGTGCTGCAGCTGGACAGCGCCAGGCCGCCCGCGCGCTTCCTGCCGGGGCAGCCGGCCGGGCCGCAGACCCGCTACTTCGGCGCCCAGCAGGCGGTCGCCAGGCTCGAGCGCATGCTCGGCCATCACGAGTTGACCATGCTCGACGAGGATGCGCGCATCGCGAAGCAATACTCGCCCGGCCAGAAGATCACCGTCCTGCGCCATTTCATGGACTACTGGGGCCCGCATCCGCCGCAGGCGGAGTCGAAGCACATCCGCCTGGAAGGGGGCTTGACGGTGGCGCACGGCTTCGAGACCGTGTGCTTCCGCATCCCGCACGTGGTGACGCGCGCGGAGGAGGACAGGAAGCGCAAGGGCAGCGCCGGGCCGGCGCTGGAAGTCTCGGAAGCCGCGGACTTCGAACTGCCGGAGGTCTGGCCCGAGCGCGACGCGGGCCTGCGCCTGGTGCACGCGCAAGCCGGGCCGGGCGTGGGCGCCTGGGCCGAGGTGGGGGACCTTGCGGCCATCCGCATCCACGACCGTCCGGACTGGTGGCTGGCGGTGATCCGCCGCCTCGAGCTCGCGGAGGGCGACGTCCTGCAGGCGGAATTCGAGGTGCTGTCGCGCAAGCCCTTCGGCGCCTGGCTGCGAGTGCTCGGGCGAAAGGACCGCAATGCGGCGGTGTGGGAGTCGGCGTCCGGGTCGTTCGCCTTCGACTACCTGCAGGGCATCGTGCTCACCGACCGCGCCGCGGCGGGCAAGCCGCCGCTGCTCGTCATCCCGAAGGGCAAGTTCGTCCCCGAGCAGGTCCTCGAGCTCCTCGACGGCGAGCGCAGCCGCCTGCTGCG
>JAYRND010000101.1:0-3909 GCA_041904885.1 Burkholderiales bacterium | reverse complement strand
GTGGAGCTGCTGAAGCTCGGCGAGGGCGAGACCTTCCGCGGCGAGGGCATCCTCGCGGTCACCAAGGCCCTGCTGCAGTCCGGGGTCTCCTACGTAGGCGGCTACCAGGGCGCGCCGGTCTCGCACGTCATGGACGTGCTCAACGACGCGCGCGACATCCTCGACGAGCTCGGGGTGCACGTGGAGTCGAACGCCAACGAGGCGGGCGCCGCGGCGATGCTCGGCGCCTCGATCAACTACCCGCTGCGCGGGGCGGTCGCCTTCAAATCCACCGCCGGCACCAACGTCGCCTCGGACGCCCTCTCCAACCTCGCGTCCGTAGGAGTGCGGGGCGGCGCGCTGCTCGTGCTCGGCGAGGATTACGGCGAGGGCTCCTCGATCATGCAGGAGCGCACCTACCCATTCGCGATGAAATCGCAGCTCTGGCTGCTCGACCCGCGCCCGAACCTGCCGAAGATCGTCGAGGCCGTGGAGCGCGGCTTCGAGCTCTCGGAGGCGTCGAACACGCCGGTGATGCTGCAGCTGCGCATCCGCGCCTGCCATGTGCGGGGGACCTTCACTACAAAGAAGAATCGCGCTCCTTTGGTTTCAAAAAAATCCGTTCTGGAAAAACCCGCGTTCGATTTCAGCAATATCTGCCTGCCGCCCTCGACCTACGCCCAGGAGAAGCACAAGGTGGAGGCGCGCTGGCCGGCGGCGGTCGAGTTCATTAAGAAACACCGACTGAACGAGACCTTCCCGGGCGACATGCCCGGCCTCGGCATCATCTGTCAGGGCGGGCTCTACAACGCCGTGATCCGCGCACTGCAGCTGCTCGGGCTCGCGGATGCGTTCGGCGCGGCGCGGGTGCCGATCTACTGCATGAACGTCGCCTACCCCCTGGTGCCGGAGGAGATCGTCGCCTTCTGCGCGGGCAAGCAGCGCGTGCTCGTGGTCGAGGAAGGCCAGCCCGCATGCATCGAGGACGGCATCCAGGCGGCGCTGCGGCGCGCACGGGTTGATGACGTGGAGATCGTCGGCAAGGGACCGCTGCCGATGGCCGGGGAATACACGGGCGAAGTTGTCCTCGCGGGTGTCGCGGCGTTCCTGGACCTGAGCGGGAAAATCCAATCGGTAAAAGAATTGAAAGCGAAAGCGCAAGAGCTGCTCGGCGCCGCAGTACCGACCCGACCGCCGGGCTTCTGCGTCGGCTGTCCCGAGCGGCCGGTGTTCGCTGCGATGAAGGTTGCCGAGCGCGACACCGGGCCGGTCCACGTATCCGCGGACATCGGCTGCCACCTGTTCTCCTCGCTCCCGCCCTTCAACATCGGCAACACGGTGCTCGGCTATGGCCTCGGCCTCGCGTCGAACTCCGCGGTCAACCCCATGTTCGGCAGGCGCACGGTCAGCATCATGGGCGACGGCGGCTTCTGGCATAACGGCCTGACGACCAGCGTCGCCAACGCCGTGTTCAACAAGGACGACGGCATCCTCGTCATCATGAAGAACGGCTACAGCTCCGCGACCGGCACGCAGGAGCTGCCCTCGAGCCCGCAGCACAGCGAGTTCAAGTCCGGCGACATGGCGATCGAGCGGGCGCTGGAAGGCGTCGGCGTCAAGTGGATCAAGACGGTGGACAACTACCGCGTCGGCGACGTCGCCCGCGTGCTGAAGGATGCGATGGCGACAGATTACAAGGGCTTGAAAGTCGTGGTCGCCGAAGGAGAGTGCCAGCTCGAGCGGCAGCGCAAGCTGCGGCCCGTGGTGGCTGAAAAACTCTCGCGAGGCGAAAGGCACGTCCGCGTGAAATACGGCGTCGACGAGGACACCTGCACGGGCGACCACTCCTGCATCCGGCTCTCGGGCTGCCCCACCCTCACCGTCAAGGACAATCCCGATCCCCTGCGCCGGGACCCGGTGGCGACCGTGATCGACGGCTGCGTGGGCTGCGGGCTGTGTGGCGAGAACGCGCACGCGGCGGTGCTCTGCCCGTCGTTCTACCGGGCGGAAGTCGTGCAGAACCCGAATGTTTTCGATCGCTTCCTTTACTTCATGAGAAATTTTCTCGGTGGAAAGACAGTTCACTAAAGAGATCGAATCGCTGCGCCTGGGCGAGGGCCAGACCTTCCACGGCGAAGGCATCCTCGCGGTCACCAAGGCGCTGCTGCAGTCGGGCGTCTCCTACGTTGGCGGCTACCAGGGCGCGCCCGTGTCGCACCTGCTCGACGTCATGGTGCAGGCGCGCGACTACATGGACGAGCTCGGCGTCCACGTCGAAGCCTGCACCAGCGAGGCCTCCGCGGCGGCGATGCTGGGCGCCTCGATCAACTACCCCGCGCGCGGCGCGGTGACCTGGAAATCCATCGTTGGCACCAACGTAGCCGCGGACGCGCTCTCCTACCTCGCGAGCGCTGGTGTGATGGGTGGTGCGATGATCGTACTCGGCGAGGACTACGGCGAGGGCGGCGTGGTGGCGCAGGAGCGCAGCCACGCGTTCGCCATGAAATCGCTGATGTGGCTGCTCGACCCGCGGCCCAATCTCCCCTGCATCGTCGAGCTGGTCGAGCGCGGCTTCGAGCTCTCGGAGGCCTCCAACACGCCGGTGATGATGGAGCTGCGCATCCGGGCCTGCCATGTTCGGGGTTCTTTTGTTTCGAAATCGAATATTTCCCCATCCGTATCGACGCGGCACCGGCTGGACGGTCCGCCGAAGGAGTTCATCTACGACCGCCTCGCGCATCCTCCCGCGACCTTTCGCCAGGAGAAGCTCAAGTCGGATGTGCGCCTGCCGGCCGCGCGCAAGTACATCGCCGAGCGCAGGCTGAACGAGACGTTCGCTGGCACGGAGCCTTCGGTGGGACTCGTCGTGCAGGGCGGCCTCTACAACAACCTGATGCGCGCGCTGGCGATGCTCGGCCTCGCCGACGATTTCGGCAACTGCGCGATCCCGGTCTACGTATTGAACGTCGTCTATCCGCTCGTTCCGGACGAAGTCGCTGCTTTTGCCGGCAGCAAGGCCGCGCTCCTGGTCCTCGAGGAAGGCCAGCCCGAGTTCATCGAGCAGGAGATGGCCGCAATCCTTCGGCGCGCGGACATCCAGACACGGCTGCACGGCAAGGACATGCTGCAGATGGCGGGCGAATACACCGCGGAGCTGATGGTGCGCGGCCTCATGCGGTTCCTCGAGAAGCATGCGCCGCAGCTGAACCTGTCTTCGGGCTCCCAATGGCTGAACTCGATTCAGGGCGCAAAGGAGAGGGCCGCCGCCCTGCTTGGCGCGCTGCCGCAGCGGCCGCCCACGTTCTGCGTGGGCTGCCCGGAGCGGCCGGTGTTCTCGGCGATGAAGCTCGTCGCGCAGGAGATCGGCCGGCCCCACGTCGCGATGGACGTCGGCTGCCACGCGTTCGCTTCCTTCGAGCCCTTTTCTCAGGGCAACACGCTGCTCGGCTACGGCATGAGCCTAGCGAGCGCGGCGGGCGTCGCGCCGATGCAGGCGAAGCGGGCGGTCGCGGTGATGGGCGACGGCGGCTTCTGGCACAACGGCCTGCTCTCGGGAGTCGCGTCCAACCTGATGAACAAGGGCGATGGCGTGCTGATCGTCATGAAGAACGGCTACGCGTCGGCCACCGGCACCCAGGAGCTCATCTCGTCCCCGCCGGAAGCGGCCCGCGCCGCCGCCGCGGGCACGAGCGCGGCGCACACGGATCGCACCATCGAGGACACGCTCGCCGGCCTCGGCGTGAAATGGCTCCGCACCGTCAACAACTACGACGTCGGCACGATGGCGAGAACCTACCGCGAGGCCATGACCACGGAGTCGAAGGGCCTCAAGGTCATCGTCGCCGAGGGCGAGTGCCAACTCGAACGCCAGCGAAGGTTGAAGCCTCTGATTTCCAAGGATCTCTCGGAAGGCAAGAGAACCGTACGCGT
>JAYRND010000100.1:0-21121 GCA_041904885.1 Burkholderiales bacterium | reverse complement strand
TACGTGCTCGGGCCGCTGCTCGCGCGCTTCGGCGAGGCGAAAGTCTCGCTGCCGGGGGGCTGCGCCTGGGGACCGCGGCCGGTCAACCTGCACCTGACCGGGCTGCAGGCGATGGGCGCAACGCTCGAGATCGAGCACGGCTACATCGTTGGCAGGAACGTGAAGCTGAAGGGAGCGGTCATCGGATTCGACGTGGTCTCGGTCGGCGCGACGGCGCAACTCATGATGGCAGCGGTGCTGGCGGAAGGCACGACCGTGCTCGAGAACGTCGCCCTGGAGCCTGACGTCACCGTGCTCGGCGAAGTGCTCGTCTCCTGCGGCGCGCGCATCGATGGTCTGGGCTCGCGGCGCCTCACGATCGAGGGGGTGGGCCGGCTAGGGCCGATCGACACGACGATCATTCCCGACCGGATCGAGGCGGCGACATTCGCAGCCGCGGCGGCCATGACCGGTGGCAGGATCCGGCTCGAGGGCGTGGTACCAGACCATTTCGAGGCGGCGCTGCGCAAGCTGGAGGAATCCGGCTGCAGCCTGCGGCGTGGCGCTGCCGACGTTACCGTGGAGGGCCCGCAGCGGCCCCGGCCCGTGAACGTCGTCACGCAGCCGTTCCCGGGGTTCCCGACCGACATGCAGGCGCAGATGATCGCGGTGTGC
Source organism: Burkholderiales bacterium (assembly GCA_041904885.1). Taxonomy (GTDB): domain Bacteria; phylum Pseudomonadota; class Gammaproteobacteria; order Burkholderiales; family SG8-39; genus RBG-16-66-20. The sequence goes on along the minus strand of JAYRND010000100.1, from coordinate 20,467 downwards.
GCCGTTGCCGGCGGAACGAGCGTCATCGAGGACACGATCTACTCCGACCGCTTTACCCACGTGCCGGAGCTCGCGCGCATGGGCGCCCGCATCGAGCTGAAGGGCAATGTCGCCGTCGTCAAGGGCGTGGATCGCCTCTATGGCGCGCAGGTCATGGCCACGGACCTGCGCGCTTCCGCCAGCCTCGTGATCGCGGCGCTTGCGGCGGAAGGAGAGACCCTGATCGACCGCATCTACCACCTGGACCGGGGCTACGAGACGCTGGAGAAGAAGCTGGGGGCGCTGGGCGCGCAGGTAAAGCGGGTCAACTGACACGGGTACACTGGGTCGCATGGGCACGATCAGCATCGCGCTTTCGAAGGGCCGGATCCTCGCGGAGACGCTGCCGCTGCTCGCGCGCGTCGGTTTGCGGCCGAAGGAGGACCCGGAGCGTTCGCGCAAGCTGATCGTGGCGACCGAGCGCCGCGGGGTACGGCTGGTGGTGGTGCGCGCCTCCGATGTGCCGACCTACGTCGGCAACGGCGCGGCGGAGATCGGCATCGCCGGCGGCGACGTCGTGCTCGAGCACGGCGGCGCGGGACTGTATCAGCCGATCGACCTGGGCATTGCGCGCTGCCGATTGATGGTTGCGACCCGTCGCGGCTATGACTATCGGGCGGCGGTGCAGCAGGGCGCACGCTTGCGTGTCGCGTCCAAATACGTGAACCTGACGCGGGAACACTTCGCTGGAAAGGGCGTGCACGTCGACCTGATCCGGCTCTACGGCTCGATGGAGCTCGCGCCGCTGCTCGGCCTCGCGGATGCGATCGTCGACCTGGTCTCCAGCGGCAAGACGCTGCGCGCGAACAACCTGGTGGCGGTCGAGGAAATCCGCCCGATCTCCGCGCGCCTGGTGGTCAACCAGGTGGCGCTGAAGAGGCGTCGCTCGGAGCTGCAGCCGCTCGTCGAAGCGTTCGCGAAAGCGGCGAGGCGGGCATGAAGCTGCGCCGACTCTCGACCCGGGAAGCGCGCTTCGAAGCGAAGCTCGCGGCGCTGACGCGCTATGAATCGGCGCAAAACGCGGCCGTGGAGCGCACGGTCCGCGCCATCGTGCGGTCGGTGCGCCGTCGCGGGGACGCTGCGCTGCTCGCCTACGCACGGCGCTTTGACGGCGTCCGGGCGGGTTCGGTAGGGAAGCTCGAGGTCGGCAGGACTGCGCTGGTGAGTGCTCTGCGCACCGCGCCGGCAAGGGAAATCGCTGCGCTGCGCGAGGCGGCGGCTCGCATTCGCCGGTTCCACCAGCGCCAGCTGCAGCGTTCCTGGACCTACACCGAGGCGGACGGAACTCGCCTGGGGCAGACGGTGACGCCGCTGGAGAGGGTCGGCTTGTACGTGCCCGGGGGCAAGGCGGCCTATCCCTCGTCGGTGCTGATGAACGCGCTGCCGGCCAAGGTGGCGGGCGTGGGCGAGGTGGTCATGGTGAGCCCGAACCCGGACCCGCTGGTTCTTGCCGCTGCCGCGCTCGCCGGCGTCGATCGCGTGTTCACGATCGGCGGCGCGCAGGCCGTGGCGGCGCTTGCCTACGGGACGCGGACTGTCCCGCGCGTGGACAAGATCGTGGGCCCCGGCAACGCCTTCGTCGCTGAGGCCAAGCGGCAGGTCTTCGGCGCGGTCGGCATCGAGATGATCGCCGGGCCCTCGGAAATCCTGGTGATCGGGGACGGCAGCGTGCCGGCGGAATGGGTGGCGATGGACCTCTTCTCGCAGGCCGAGCACGACGAGCTCGCGCAGTCGATCCTGCTCTCGCCCAGCGCCCGGTACCTGGACGAGGTCGAGGCGGCCATCGGCCAGCTCCTCGGCGGAATGCCGCGGCGCGCCGTGATCCGCGCTTCGCTCGCGCGGCGCGGGGCGCTGATCCACACCCGAAGCCTCGACGATGCCTGCCGCATCGCCAACCGCATCGCCCCGGAACACATCGAGCTCGCGGTCGCGAAGCCGAGGGCTCTTGCGCCGAAGATCCGCCATGCGGGCGCGGTGTTCCTGGGCCGCTGGAGCTCGGAAGCGCTGGGCGACTACTGCGCAGGGCCGAACCATGTCCTGCCGACCTCCGGCACGGCACGCTTCTCGTCGCCGCTGGGGGTCTACGACTTCCAGAAGCGGGCAAGCCTGATCGACGTCTCGCGCCGGGCAGCGCGGCGCTTGGGCAGGATTGCCTCTACCCTGGCGCGCGGCGAGGGACTTCAGGCGCACGCCCTGGCCGCGGAGTTTCGGACATGAGCCGCGCGAGGGACGTGATTCGACCGGAAGTCCAGGCGATGCACGCCTACCAGGTCGCTGATGCCGCCGGCCTGGTGAAGCTCGACGTCATGGAGAGTCCCTATGGATTGCCCAAGGAACTCAGCGAGGAGATCGGGCGCCTGGTTGCCGGCCTCTCGCTCAATCGCTACCCGGTGCCCACGGCGCAACGCCTGCGCGCACTGATCAAGGAAGTGATGCAAGTCCCCGCGGGCTGCGACGTGCTGCTGGGCAACGGATCGGACGAGTGCATCCAGTACATCACCGCTGCGGTGGCGCGCGAGGGCGCGGTGGTGATGGCGCCGGTGCCTTCGTTCGCCATGTTCTCGATTTACGCGTTGTTCCACCGCGTGCGCTTCGCCGGCGTTCCGCTGCGTGAGGATTTCAGCCTCGACGTAGGGGCATTCCTCTCCGCGATCGAGCGAGAGCGGCCTGCCCTGGTATGGCTCGCCTATCCGAACAATCCGACCGGCAATGCCTTCGCCGCGGCCGACATCGAGCGCGTGCTGCGCGCGGCGCCCGGCCTCGTGGTGATCGACGAAGCCTACCAGCCCTTCGCCGGCGCGACCTTCATGCCGCGACTGGCCGAGTTCGAGAACCTCGCGGTGCTGCGCACCGTTTCCAAGATCGGCATGGCGGGGCTGCGCCTGGGCTACGTCTGCGCGCGGCCCGAGTGGATCGAGGAATTCAACAAGACGCGTTCGCCGTTCAACGTCAACGTCGTCACCGAGGCGATAGCGATCAAGCTGCTCGAGAACAAAGCCGTGCTCGACGCGCAGGCAGCCAAGGTGCTCGCCGAGCGCGAGCGCATGCGCCCGCTGCTGGAGGCGCTGCCCGGGCTCACGGTCTACCCGAGCGCGGCCAACTTCTTCCTGGTGCGGGTGAATGACGCCGCGCGCGTCTTCGCCAGCCTCAGGTCGCAGGGGGTGCTGGTGAAGGACTTCCCCGGCCACCCGCAGCTCGGCCGCCACCTGCGCCTGACCGTCGGCACGCCCGACGAAAACCGTATACTGCTCGCAGCGCTTCGAGAGGCATTGAAATGAGAACGGCCGAGATTGAACGCAACACCAAGGAAACGCAGATCCGCGTCCGGCTGGATCTCGACGGCAAGGGCGCGGCCAAGCTGTCGACGGGAATTCCGTTCCTGGAGCACATGCTCGACCAGGTGGCGCGCCACGGCATGGTCGACCTCGAGGTCGTCGCCAAGGGCGACCTGCATATCGACGGCCACCACACGGTGGAGGACATCGGCATCACCTTCGGCCAGGCGTTCGCCAAGGCGATCGGCGACAAGTCCGGCGTGCGGCGCTTCGGCCACGCCTACGTGCCGCTCGACGAGGCGCTGTCGCGCGTCGTGATCGATTTCAGCGGCCGGCCGGGGCTCAGCTACAACGTCAAGTTCACGCGCGCGCTGATCGGCGAGTTCGACGCGGACCTGGTGCACGAGTTCTTCCAGGGCTTCGTCAATCACGCGCAGGTGACGCTGCATATCGACAACCTGCGCGGCGACAACGCGCACCACCAGTGCGAGACGGTGTTCAAGGCCTTCGCGCGCGCGCTGCGCATGGCGGCCGAGGCGGACCCGCGCGCGGCGGGCGCCGTGCCTTCGACGAAGGGCTCGCTCTAGTTGAAGATCGCCGTCGTCGATTACGGGATGGGCAACCTGCGCTCCGTCTCGAAAGCGCTCGAGCACGTGGCGCCGCGCGAGGAGGTGCTGGTGACCGCTGACCCTGCGGTGATCCGTGCCGCGGGGCGCGTCGTCGTGCCCGGCCAGGGCGCGATGCCCGACTGCATGCGCCAGCTCGCAGCCAGCGGTGCGCGCGACGCGGTCGTCGAAGCCGCGCGCAGCAAGCCGTTCCTCGGCATCTGCATCGGCCTGCAGATGCTTTTCGAGCGCGGACAGGAGGGCGACACGCCCGGGCTCGGCCTGCTGCCCGGCAGCGTTCCGCGGTTTTCTCTGACGGGGCTGAAGATCCCGCACATGGGCTGGAACGAGGTGCTCCAGGAACGCGCCCATGCCTTGTGGGAGGGCATCGCCGACCGCAGCCGCTTCTATTTCGTGCACAGCTACTATCCGCAGCCCGCGGAGCCGGCGCTGACGGCGGCGACCTGCGAGTACGGCACGCGCTTTACCTGCGCTGTGGCGCGGGATAACATCTTCGCCGTGCAGTTCCACCCCGAAAAGAGCCAGCACAGCGGCCTGCGGTTACTGTCCAATTTCGTCCAATGGCGGCCGTAGCCGACCTGGTGTAATTCTCCAAACTGCGGTTCGCAGCACCCCGTGCTGATCATCCCGGCAATCGACTTGAAGGACGGCCGCTGCGTGCGCCTGCAGCAGGGGCGGATGGAGTCCGCGACCGTGTTTTCCGAGGACCCGGTGGCGATGGCGAGGCACTGGTCCGCCGAAGGCGCGCGGCGCCTGCACATCGTGGACCTCAATGGCGCCGTGGCGGGCAGGCCGAAGAACGAGAAGGTCATCCGCGAAATCATCAAGGCGGTCGGCGAGAAGACGCCGATCCAGATCGGCGGCGGCATCCGCGACCTGGACACCATCGAGAATTACCTGGACGCCGGTGTGCACTACGTGGTGATCGGGACCGCGGCGGTGAAGAACCCCGGCTTCCTCAGCGACGCCTGCTATGCGTTCCCGGGACACATCATCGCCGGGCTGGACGCGAAGGACGGAAAGGTCGCGGTCGAGGGGTGGTCGAAGATGACCGGACACGACGTGGTCGACCTGGCCAAGAAGTTCGAGGACTATGGCCTGGAGGCGCTGGTCTACACCGACATCGGCCGCGACGGCATGATGACCGGCGTGAACATCGAGGCGACCCTGAGGCTTGCGCAGGCCATCCGCACGCCGATCATCGCGAGCGGCGGACTGAACGCGCTCAAGGATGTGCAGGCGATCTGCGCGAAGCTGGCGCCCGAAGGCGTGGTCGGCGCGATCGCCGGCCGCGCGCTGTACGAGGGCGCGATCGAGTTCAAGAAGGCGCAGGCCACGGCGGACAAGGCGCTCGGCAAGGAGTAGCCGTGGGCCTAGCCAAGAGGGTCATCCCCTGTCTCGACGTAACGGCGGGCCGGGTCGTGAAGGGCGTGAACTTCGTCAGCCTGCGCGACGCCGGCGACCCGGTGGAGATCGCGGCGCGCTACGACGGCGAGGGCGCCGACGAGCTGGCGTTTCTCGACATCACGGCCAGTTCCGACCAGCGCGACATCATCCTGCACGTGATCGAGGCGGTGGCGGCGCGGGTGTTCATCCCGCTCACGGTGGGCGGCGGTGTGCGCAGGGTCGAGGACGTGCGCCGGCTGCTGAACGCCGGCGCAGACAAGGTGTCGATCAACACCGCCGCGGTCCAGAACCCGGCGCTGGTGAGCGAGGCCTCCGGCATCGTCGGCTGTCAGTGCATCGTGGTGGCGATCGACGCCAAGCGCAAGGGCGGCGGCTGGGAGGTCTACACGCACGGCGGGCGCAACGCCACGGGCCTGGACGCGGTGGACTGGGCGCGGCGCGTGACCGAGGCGGGCGCCGGGGAGATCCTGCTCACCAGCATGGACCGGGACGGCACGCGCGATGGATTCGACCTCGCGCTTACGCGAGCCGTGTCCGACGCCGTGACCGTGCCGGTGATCGCCTCAGGCGGCGTCGGCAGCCGCGAGCACCTCGCCGAGGGAATTCTCGAGGGGCATGCGGACGCGGTGCTCGCGGCCAGTGTGTTTCATTTCGGCGATTTCACTATCCGCGAATCCAAGCAGTACATGCAGACCCGGGGAATCGAGGTCCGCTTGTGACGCAATGGCTCGACGAGGTGCCGTGGAACGACCATGGCCTGGTAGCGGTCGTAACCCAGGAGGCGTCCTCAGGCCGGGTACTGACGGTCGCGTGGATGAATCGGGATGCCCTGAAACAGACCGTGGAGAGGAGCGAAGCCGTCTATTTCTCGCGCTCGCGCAACCGGCTATGGCGCAAGGGCGAGGAATCGGGCCACGTGCAGAAGGTGCGGGAGATACGAATCGACTGCGATGCAGATGCAGTGTTGCTTCAGGTGGAGCAGGTAGGGGGAATCGCCTGTCACACCGGGCACGCGCGCTGCTTTTTCCGAAAACTGGAGAACGGGAGGTGGGTGGAGACGGAGCCGGTGCTCAAGGACCCGTCAGCCATCTACGGAAAGAAATGAAAACTGGCCTGTACGAAACGCTGGAACGGATCGCCGCGACGATCGAGGCGCGCAAGGGCGGCGACCAGGGCAAGTCCTACGTCGCCGGGCTGCTCGCCGACGGCGAGGACGCGGTGCTGAGGAAAATCGGCGAGGAGGCGACCGAGACCATCCTCGCGGCCAAGGGAGGCGACCGGCTTCATCTCGTTCGCGAGACCGCCGACCTGTGGTTCCACTGCATGATCTTGCTCGCGCGCCACGGCCTGGGCCCGGGCGACGTGCTGGCCGAGCTGCACCGGCGCGAGGGCATCCCGGGACTGGACGAGAAAGCGGCGCGGGGAAAGAAGTGACCGCGGATCCGCGCGGCGCCGAGAACTGCGTCTTCTGCAGGATCGTGCGCGGCGAAATCCCGTCCAGGAAGCTGTACGAGGACGAGGACGTTCTCGCCTTCCACGACGTGCGCCCGCAGGCGCCGGTGCATTTCCTCCTTATTCCGAAGGAGCACGTGGCGACGCTCTACGACGCAGGCATGGGGCAGCACCGCGCCCTGGGAAAGATGCTCGCGCTGGCGGGCGAGCTGGCCCGCAAGGCCGGGGCCGAGGACGGCTTCCGCTGCATCGTCAACACCGGCCGGGTGGGTCATCAGGAGGTGTATCATGTCCATATGCATGTCGTCGGGGGGCCGGATCCGGTCGGCCCGATGCTTCTTCGGAAGAGATAGGAGGCTGCTATGGGCTCGTTCAGCATCTGGCACTGGCTGATCGTCCTCGTGATCGTGATGCTGGTGTTCGGCACCAAGAAGCTGCGCAATATCGGCGCGGACCTGGGCGGCGCCGTGCGCGGGTTCAAGGACGGCATGCGCGAGGGCGGCGACAAGGCCGCAGACGCGGGCGCCGCGCCGCAGGTGAGCGGCAAGATGGTCGAGGGCGAGGTCAAGTCGAAGACCGAGACCAAGGCCTGAACCGGCCGCCGTCTGTCTGGCACACGGGCGCCCGCCGGGCGCCCTTTTCATCTCAGGACGCGACCTAGGTCTCCATGTTCGATATCGGCTTCTCCGAGTTGCTGGTCATCGGCCTGGTCGCGTTGATCGTGATCGGGCCGGAGCGGCTGCCGCGCGTCGCGCGCACGCTTGGGCACCTGGCCGGCCGGCTGCAGCGCTATGTTGCCGACGTCAAGGCCGATATCAACCGCGAAGTCGAATTGGAAGAGCTGCGCAAAATGCGGGACAGCGTGCAACAGGCCGCCAGCGGCATCGAGAACGCGGTGCAGGGAGAACTCAGCAAGGCCGCGAGCGACCTGAATGCGGCCGCCGAGAGCGCCGCCGCCGATCCCGCCGCTGCGGCGGCCGATGCCGCCAGGCTTCCCGAGAAGACCGCGTAGGCGTGCAGCAGGACACCTTCGTTTCCCACCTGGTAGAGCTGCGCGAGCGGGTGATGCGCGCCCTGCTGGCCGTGCTCGCCATGTTCATCCTGCTGTTCCTCTGGCCGGGCGCGGGATCGATCTACGATTTCCTCGCCGCGCCGCTCATGCACGCGCTGCCCGAGGGCACCCGCATGATCGCCACCGGGGTGATCACGCCTTTCATGGTGCCGATGAAGGTGACCGCGCTGCTCGCGTTCCTGATCGCCCTGCCCTACGTGCTGTATCAGGCCTGGGCATTCGTCGCGCCGGGCCTGTACGAGCACGAGAAGAAGCTGGCGGCGCCGATCATCGTCGCCAGCACGCTGCTGTTCCTGGTGGGCGTCGCGTTCTGCTACTACTTCGTGTTCGGAACCGTGTTCAAGTTCATAGGCGATTTTGCGCCCAAGTCGATCACGCCGGCGCCGGACATCGAGGCCTACTTCTCGTTCGTCATCACCATGTTCCTCGCCTTCGGCGTGACGTTCGAGATTCCGATCGTGGTCATCATCCTGGTGCGCGCCGGCGTGGTGACCGTCGAAAAGCTGAAGGAAGCCCGCCCCTACGTGATCGTGGGCGCCTTCGTGGTGGCCGCCGTGGTCACTCCGCCGGACGTGCTTTCGCAGTTCATGCTCGCCGTGCCCATGTGCGTCCTCTACGAGGCAGGGCTCCTGTTCGCCCGCTTCGTCGGCACGCGACCCAAGCAGGAAGATCAGGTAGAATCGCGCCCCTCGCACTGATCACCGACCGGGAAGCACCCATGAAAAGGAAGTACGGCTCCGCCCTGAAAAACGAATCGCTCGCCGAGCAGCGCATGCGACTGCGCGCCAAAGAGGCGGGCGACAACAGCTTCAACTTCGGCTCGGAGCTTCGCAAGGGCGCCATTGCCCGCGGCAAGCACCGCGGCCGCGCCGACCAGGCGGCGCACACGAAGAAATAGCGAAGTGTGTGCCGTCCCCGCGTAGGCGGGGACCCAGGTTTCCCTAACGCCCGTTCAGGAACCGCTCGACCAGCGCCAGCTGCTCGGGCACGTTCAGCGCGGGCGCATGCCCGCAGCCGGCGATCGTCACCACCACCGCGCGTGGTCCGCGCGAACGCATGGCCTCGGCGACCTCGGGCAGCAGCAGGTCGGAAGTCTCGCCCCGCAGGCACAGCGTAGGGACGTCGATCGCGTCCCAGGCCTCCCACTGGTCGTAGTCTCGCGGGTGGTGCGTGAATTGCAGCACCATCTTCGGGTCGTAGTGGGGCGTCACCGTGCCGGCGCCAGTGCGCCGTGTCGAAGTCTCGGTGAGTAGGCGCCACTGGGCGTCGGAAAGCCAGCCGTAGGGCTTGTAGACCGTCCGGAAATAGGTTTCCAGCTCGCTGACGCGGTCGAATTCCGGCGGGCTGCCCGCGTAGGCGCGGATGCGCGCCACCGCAGCCTCGCCCAGCTGCGGCCCGATGTCGTTGAGGATCAGGCGACGGATGCGCCCCTTGAGCGCGCCCGCGGCCAGGCGGATGCCGAGCGCGCCGCCCATCGAGGTGCCGAGCCAGGCGAATTCGCGCAGGCCCAGCTGGTCGACGAGAGAAACGGCGATTTGCGCGTAGAAGTCGAGGCAGTACTCGCGCTCGGGCGCAGGGCTCCATTGCGACAGGCCGCGGCCGATCGTGTCAGGACAAACTACCCGGTAGCGGGACGCGAGATGGGTCGCGACCGCGTCCATGTCGCGCCCGGTACGCGCGAGACCGTGCCAGGCGACCACGGCGGGCGCATGCTCGGCGCCCCACATCGTGCAGTGGATTTCGCGGCCGGCGCATTCCAGGTAATGCGATACGCCGCTCATGCCTTCGCCCTCGCACGCAGCTGGCCGACGATGCCTCGCGGGAAGTAGTACACCGAGAGAACGAACAGAACGCCGAGCCACAGGAGCCAGCGGTCGGGGTGGAAAAGCTCGGGCAGGAGTGGCGCGCCCTTGAGCGCCTCCGACAGGACTTTCATGCCGGCCTGCAGGTAGTTCTGGGCGACCACGAAGATCGCCGCGCCAATCGCCGCGCCGTACATCGTGCCCATGCCGCCGATGACCACCATCAGCAGGATGTCGATCATGATGGCGAAGTCGAGCGTGGTGTTCGGGCCGTTGTAGCGCAGCCACAGCGCGTAGAGCGCGCCCGCCAACGTCGCGACCAGGGCGCCGAGGCAGTTGGCGATGGTGCGGTAGATCACCGTGCGGTAGCCGAGCGCCTCCGCGCGGAAATCGTTCTCGCGGATCGAGAGCAGCACGCGGCCGAAGGGTGAGTTGACCACTCGCAGCAGCGCCAGAAAGAGCGCGAGCGCCACTCCGAAGACGAGGTAGTAGGCTGCAAGGCGGGGGCGCAGCAGCTCGGGGACCCGGAACGTGAGGCCGTCCTCGCCGCCGGTGAGCCCGGAGAGCTGCGAGGCGAGGATCTGGAAGAACGAGGCCACCGCCAGCGTGATCATGGCGAAGAAGATCGCCTTCACGCGTAGCGAGAACAGGCCGATGAGGAAGGAAAGCGCGAGCGAGAGCACGAGGGCGGCAAGCGTTCCCGCGGCGACCGCGGCCCAGCCGACCTCCATGCGAGAGAGGGCGATGGCGACGCCGTAGCCGCCGATGCCGAAGAACATGGTGTGGGCGAAGGAGACGATGCCGGTGTAGCCGAGCAGCAGGTCGTAGCTCGCCACCAGCAGCACGAACACGCACACCTTCGCGGCGACGTCGAGCGCGCGCGTGCCGGGAAAGATGAACGGCGCGAACGCGAGCGCGAGGAAGATGGCGGCGAGGATCACCGCCAGCGGGCGGCTTCCCATACGGTCGCCGGAAAGCAGCCGCGCGATCATTTCTGCCCCACTGCGTACAGGCCCTGCGGCCGCCAAAGGAGCACCAGCACCATCAGCAGGATGTTCGAGCCGAGCGCGATTTTGGGAGAAAGAAAGCCGATGTAGTTCGCAACCAGGCCGACGAGCAGCGCCCCGGTGAAGCAGCCGAGAACCGAGCCCAGGCCGCCAATGATGATGACGATGAAGATGAGGACCATCATGTTCGCGCCGATGTGCACCGTGACGCTCTCCTGGTACATCCCCCAGAGCGCGCCGCCGAGGCCTGCCAGCGCCGAGCCGGCGACGAACACGGCGACGAAGAGCCGCCGGATGCGGTAGCCCATCGCCTCGACCATCTCCTTGTTCTCGACGCCAGCGCGGATCAGGAGGCCGATCTTGGTGCGGTTGAGCAGCACCAGCATCGCCGCGAACACCGCCAGGCCGATCACCACGGCCGAGAGCCGGTACTTCTCCAGCGCCATGTCGCCCAGAAGGAACGAGCCCTTGAGGGCCGCCGGCCGCGCGAGCGGCAGGATGTCCGGGCCCCAGAGCACGTGGATCAGCTGCTCGGCGACAATCATGCCGCCGGTGGTGATGAGGATCTGCTTCAGGTGCTGGCCATAGACCGGGCGGATGATCACCCGCTCGAAGAACAGGCCGAGCAGGCCCCCGGCAAGCGCGGCGGCGAGCATCGCCGGCACCAGCGCGCCGAGATTGACGAGCAGGCTGTCGGCGCCGGCCGCACCGGAAGCGAGCTTCATCGCCGACACGGCGACATAGGCGCCGACCGCGATGAACACGCCGTGCGCAAAGTTCATCACGTCCATCAGCCCGAACACCAGCGTCAGGCCCGAGGCCATGAGGAAGATCAGCAGGCCCATGGCGACCCCCGCCACCGTGAGCGTGAACCAGGTGGAGGGGCTGCCGATGAGCAGCAGGGCGCCGAGCAGGATGGCGAGCACGAGCAGCGGCGGCTTCCAGTCCAGGCGGCTCACTGGTGCGCCTCCAGCGACAGTCCCAGCAGCCGCGTCTGCAGCGTCTCGTCTGCGGCGAGGTTGGCCATGCGCCCGGTGTGGACGACGCGCCCGGAGTCCATGACCGCCACCGAGTCGCCGAGCGCGCGGGCGGCATGGAAATTCTGCTCGACCATCAGGATCGTGGTATCGGACTTTTTCAGCTCCGCGAACGCCGCGATCAGGTTCTGGATGATCGCCGGTGCGAGTCCCTTGGTAGGCTCGTCGACGAGCACGAGCTTTCTCGGCTCGACGATCGCGCGCGAAATGGCGAGCATCTGCTTCTGCCCCCCGGAAAGGTTGCCCGCCGGCAGGTCCCAGAATTTCTTCATCGGCGGGAAGAAGCGAAAGATCCACTCGAGGCGCTCTTCCTTGAGGGGCCCCTCGCGCGCGGCGAGCAGCAGGTTCTCGCGCACGGTGAGGCCGGCGAAGATACCCATCGATTCGGGCACATAGGCGATGCCGAGCGACGCGATCGCCGGCGTCTCGAGCCTGGTGACGTCCCGCCCGTCGAAGCGCACGCCACCGGCGGAGGCGCGCCACAGGCCGAGGATGGTGCGCAGGGTGGTGGTCTTGCCCGCGCCGTTGCGGCCAAGGAGCATGGTCAGCTCGCCGCGCGGCACGGCAAGGTCCACACCCTGCAGGATGTGGTAGTGCCCGATATGGGTATGGACCCCGCTCAGCGTCAGCAACGGCTCAGACACTCTTGCTGACTCCAAGATAGGCTTCCTGCACCACCGGCGACGCGATGACCTCGGCCGGCTGCCCGTCGGCGACGAGCTGACCCTGGTGCAGCACGATGATGCGGTCGGCAAGGGACCGGACCACGTCCATCTTGTGCTCGACCAGCAGGATCGTCTTGTCCCTTTGCGCCTTGATCTCGTGGATCAGGTCGAGGATCACGGGCACCTCGTCCACGCTCATGCCCGCGGTGGGCTCGTCAAACATGAAGATGTCGGGCTCGAGCGCAAGGAGGATGGCCACCTCCAGCTTCCTCTGGTCACCATGCGAAAGCTCGGCGGCGAGCGTGGCGCGCCTCTCGAGGAGCGAGACGCGCTCGAGGTAGTGCTCGGCGCGCTCGATGAGCTCGACGTGCGTGCTCCACATCGACACGAGGTTGAGGCCGAGGCCGGCGCGCGCCTGCACTGCGAGGCGCACGTTCTCGAGCACCGGCAGATTGGGAAACAGGTTGGTCAGCTGGAAGGCGCGCCCCATGCCCTTGCGCGTGCGCAGCGGCGCGGGCGCGCGCGTGACGTCCTCTCCGTAGAGGAGCACCTGCCCCGCCGTCGCCGGCAACTGGCCCGAGACCAGGTTGAAGTAGGTGGTCTTGCCCGCGCCGTTGGGGCCGACGATCGCGGTGAGCGTGCCGGGATCGAATCGGCAGGACACCGCGTCGACCGCGACGTGCCCGCCGAAGCGGATCGTCAGGTCGCGGGTCTCCAGGACAGGGTGGGCCCCGGCCATATCGATCCGGTTCTGCGAGGGGAAGGGGTGCGGGGAAACCGCAGTGAGGTTTCCCCGCGTCCGGCTAGCGCTTGTTGCGGATGGGAACCGGGATCTGGCTGGCCGGGATCTCGCGCACCAGCTCGAGCAGGTCCCACTCGTTGGCCTGCGCTTTCTTGATGCGGAACTGGTACATGGCCTGCATCGCCTGGTGGTCTTCCTTGCGGAAGGTCATGGTGCCCTTGGGCGACTCGAAGCTCATCCCTTCCATGGCCGCAATTAGCTTCTCGGTGTCGGTGCCCCCGGCTTTCTTGATTGCCTCGACCGCCGCAATGCCCGCTGCCATGCCGCCGGCGGTGAAGAAGTCGGGCAGGGCGCCGGCGTAGCGCTTCCTGTGCTCCGCGACCAGCCAGTCGTTGACCTTGTTCTTCGGGAAGCCGTAGTAGTAGTAGATCGCGCCCTCGGCGCCGGCGAGGTCCTTCCAGCCCGTCATTACCGGCAGGATGTTGCCGCCCGGCGCGAGGATGATGCCGAAGCGCTCGGGCTTGAGGTCGTGGATCTTGGTGGCCGGATGCGCGCCCGCCCAGATGATGGCGATGATGCGCGTGCCTTTCTTGTCCTTCAGCGCGTCGAACATGCGCTGCGCCGGCGCGGTGAAGTCGGTCGTCGCCTGTGGCACGTACTCCTCGTGCACGATCTGCGCCTTCGAGCCCACTGCGGCGAGCGTGTCCTTGAACGCCTTCACGCCGTCGCGGCCGAAGGCGTAGTCCTGCGCCAGCATCGCGATTTGCGCGTCGGCGGGAAGCGCCACGGCGCCAGCGACCGCGTCTTGGGTCGAGTTGCGGCCGGTGCGGAAGATGTAGCGGTTCCACTTGTCGCCGGTAATGGCGTCCGCCACCGCCGGCTCGACCAGCAGGATCTTCTTGTACTCCTCGGCCACCGGCAGCATTGCCAGCGCGTTGGCCGACGAGGTCGGGCCGATGGCGATGTCGACCTTGTCGTCGCCGTAGGCGGCCGCCAGAGCGGACTTGGCCACGTCCGCCTTGAGCTGGTCATCCTTCTCGATGACGACGATCTTGCGGCCGAGCACGCTCATGGTGCCGTTGGTCGCGTACTCCAACCCCAGCATGAGCCCGGCCTGCGTCTGCTTCGCATAGGCTTCGAGCGCGCCGGTCTTGCTGTAGATGAGCGCGATCTTGATGTCCTGCGCGGCGGCGAGCCCCGCGCTGCCCGCCAGCGCCACAGCGGCGAGCAGGGTCGTCAGCTTGTTCATGAATCCTCCTTGGGTTGGTTCAGCCCATGCTCTAATGCAAGGTGGGTGCCAGTTCACAAGTCGCTGAAATTGAATAATAAAATTTAAGTCAGCGCTGACTCACAGTGAAGATATGTCCGACTCGCAGGCATTGATATGCCTGAAATTCAGACAATATGCCTGGAAATCCGTACAACTACTTCTGGGCGGCCAGCTTCTCGTAGAGGGTCGCGCGCGAAATGCCGAGCAGCTTGGCCGCCGAGACCTTGTTGCCGCCGGTCGCCGCGAGCGCGGACTGGATGGTGCTGCGCTCGAGCTCGGCAATGAGTTGCGGCAGCGGCCGCAGCGGCGCGGCCCTGCGCCGCTCGGCGGGCGCCGCGGGCGCAGGCAGCACCTGCGCGAAGTCGGCCGCCGACAGGCGCGCGTTGTCGGTGAGCATTGCGGCTTGCTCGAGCGCGTTGCGCAGCTCGCGCACGTTGCCGGGCCAGCTCTGCGAGGCGAGCAGCGCGAGCGCCGAGGGGTCGAGCTCGCGCTGCGGAAGGCCGGTGCGCGCGGCGATGGACTCGAGCAGGTTCTCGGCGAGCGTGGGCAGGTCCGAGAGGCGCTCGCGCAGCGGCGGCAGGCGCACCGGCAGCACACTCAGCCGGTAGTAGAGGTCCTCGCGAAAGCGGCCCTCGGTCACCAGGGCGCGCAGGTCGCGGCTGGTGGCCGCGATCACGCGCACGTCGACCTTGATCACCTTGTTCGAGCCGAGCGGCTCGATCTCCTGCTCCTGCAGCGCGCGCAGCAGCTTCGCCTGCAGCCCGAGCGGCATGTCGCCCACCTCGTCGAGGAACAGGGTGCCCTTGTCCGCGACCTTGAACTTGCCCTCGCGTCCCTTGCGGTCCGCCCCGGTATAGGCACCCGGCGCGACGCCGAAGAACTCGGCCTCCAGCAGCGTCTCCGGCACCGCGGCGAGGTTCACGCCGACGAAGGACCTGCCCGAGCGCGCCGATGCGCCGTGGACCGCGTGCGCGAGGAGCTCCTTGCCGGTTCCCGTCTCGCCGAGGAGAAGCACGGTGGAATCCGTCTGCGCCGCGCGCCGCGCCTGGCGCTTCACCTCCTGCGCGGCGGCGCTCGCGCCGATGAAGCTGGCGAAGGTGTATTTGCTGCGCCGCTGCGTCGAGAGCTCCCGGCGCGCATCATCGAGGTCCTGCTGCATGCGCGCGAACTTCGCGATCAGCGGCTGCAGCGTGGTTTCGGGATGGTCGAACAGCACCATGCCGATGGCACCGATCACCTCGCCGGACTCGTCGCGCAGTGGAATGCGCGAGACCACGAACGTTCCCGCCTTGTTGGTGAGCAGGTCGATCAGGATCGGCTTGCCGGTCTCAATGACGTGCCGCATGAGCGTGTTCGGCACCACCTCCTCGACCGGGCGGCCAACGAATTCCTCCGGGCCCTGGAAGCCGAGCGCCGGCAGGAAGCGCTTGTAGCCCTCGTTGATCCAGACCACGCGGCCGGCGCGGTCCACGAGCATCATGCCCTCGCTCACGCTGGAGAACAGGTCGAACATGGAGCGCGCGGCCAGCTTGCGGATGCTGGCCGCGTCCCGCGGCAGCGGCGTGCCGGCCGGCGGCTTCTTCATTCGGGCCGTGACGGCGGCTTGGGGCGGCGCCCGACCGTGACGGCGAGCTCCAGGTCCTGGCCCTTGCGCTTGACCTTCACCTTCGCCGCGCTCCCTGGCGCGATGCCGGTGACCGCGTTGAGCACGCCCTGCGGATCGGCGATCGGCTTGCCTTCGATCGCTACCAGCACGTCACCGGGCTTGACGCCCGCCCTGTCGGCCGGCCCGCCGCTCAGCACGCCCTTGATGATCGCGCCCTCCGCGGTGCCCAAATTGAAGGACTCGGCCACCGCCGGCGACACCGGCGCCAGCTCGACGCCGATCCAGCCGCGCGTTACCGAGCCGTTCTTGATGATCTGCTCCAGTACCAGCCTGGCGGTCGAGACCGGGGTCGCGAAGCCGATGCCCATCGAGCCGCCGTTGCGCGAGAAAATCGCCGTGTTGATGCCCACCAGGTTGCCGCTGGCGTCGACCAGCGCGCCCCCGGAATTGCCCGGATTGATCGCAGCGTCGGTCTGGATGAAGTTCTCGAAGACGTTGATACCGAGGCCGGAGCGCCCGAGCGCCGAGACGATGCCCGCGGTCACGGTCTGGCCGAAGCCGAAGGGGTTGCCGATCGCCAGCACGATGTCCCCCACGCGCAGCGAGTCCGAGGAGCCGAAGGTGGTGGCCGGCAGGTCCTTGGCTTCGACGCGCAGCACGGCGAGATCGGTCTCGGGGTCGCTGCCCACCACCGTCGCGAGCAGCTTCTTGCCGTCCGAGAGCGAGACTTCGATCTCGTCGGCCGTCTCGACCACGTGGTTGTTGGTGAGGATGTATCCCGAGGCGCTCACGATCACGCCGGAGCCGAGGCTGGTGGCTTTCTGCGGGTCGTCGCCCAGGAAGCGCCGCAGCTCATAGAGCGGCGAGTTGCGCGGCAGGCGCAGCTCCTTGGAGGTGGAGATATTCACCACCGAGGGCATCGCCTTCTTGACCGCGGTGTGGTGCGAATCGGCGCGCGGGGCCGCCGCGCCCGAGGAAGGCGCTTCCTGCTGCATGACCGCGACCGACGGACCGGGCGCGCGCGCCGGCGCCGGCAGCCATTCCGGCTTCAGCGTCGACACCACGAACAGCACCGCCAGGCAGATCGTGGCGGCCTGCGAAAAGATCATCCAGAGGCGTCGCATGGGACTTTTCAATCTATCATGTTTCGCCTTTTGCTTTAAGTACTTAGGCGCGAATGCGTGGACTTTCCCTAGGCATCCCGATAAAATCGCGCTTCCTCTCGAACCCCGTTCCCCGGCCCGACATGAGCGAAAAGAAGAAGATCGACAAAACCCGGCGCAACTTGATCGTCGCCACTGCCGCCGCGAGCGGCGCGGCGGGTGTCGGCGTCGCGGTTCCGTTTGCCTGGAGCTGGTGGCCGTCGGAGCGCGCCAAGGCGGCGGGCGCGCCGGTGCAGGCCGACATTTCCAATCTCGCCCCGGGCGAGCTCCAGGTCGTGGAGTGGCGCGGCAAGCCGGTCTGGATCATGCGCCGCACGAAGGAAATGCTGGACGCGGTGCGCAGGTCCGATGAGCGCGTCTCCGACCCGAAGTCCGACGTGCCGCTGCAGCCGGATTACGCGAAGAACGAATACCGCTCCATCAAGCCGGAGATCCTGGTGCTGGTCGGCATCTGCTCGCACCTCGGCTGCTCGCCGCAGTCCAAGGCCATCGACGCCAAGGCGGAGATGGGCGCGGACTGGCTGGGCGGCTTCCTCTGTCCCTGCCACGGCTCGAAATTCGACCTGGCCGGCCGCGTCTACAAGGGCGCGCCGGCGCCGGTGAACCTCGACGTGCCGCCGCACACCTACCTGTCGGACAGCACCATCCTCATCGGCGAAGACAAGAAGGGGGCCTAGGCGATGGCATCCAGACTGATGGCCCTGTGGGACTGGTTCGATGCGCGCATGCCGTCGGTCGGCGACGAATTCCGCAAGCACATGTCGGAATACTACGCGCCGAAGAACTTCAACTTCTGGTATTTCTTCGGCGCGCTGTCGATCCTGGTCCTCGTCATCCAGATCGTCTCGGGCATCTTCCTGACGATGAACTACAAGCCGGACGCGGCGCTCGCGTTCGGCTCGGTCGAATACATCATGCGCGACGTGCCGGGCGGCTGGCTGATCCGCTACATCCATTCCACGGGCGCCTCGGCCTTCTTCGTGGTGGTGTACCTGCACATGTTCCGCGGCCTCCTCTACGGCTCGTACAAGGCGCCGCGCGAGCTGATCTGGATCTTCGGGGTGCTGATCTACCTGACGCTGATGGGCGAGGCGTTCATGGGCTACCTGCTGCCCTGGGGGCAGATGTCCTACTGGGGCGCGCAGGTGATCGTGAACCTGTTCGCCACCATCCCGTTCATCGGGCCGGACCTCGCGATCTGGATCCGCGGCGACTACGTGGTCGGCGACGCGACGCTGAACCGGTTCTTCGCGCTGCACGTGATCGCGCTCCCGCTGGTGCTGCTCGGGCTGGTGGCGGCGCACATCCTCGCCCTGCATGACGTGGGCTCGAACAATCCTGACGGCGTCGAGATCAAGAAGGTCAAGGGCCCCGACGGGCACCCGCTGGACGGGATCCCCTTCCATCCCTACTACACGGTCAAGGACCTGGCCGGGGCGGTGCTGTTCCTGGCGGTGTTCTGCGCGGTGATGTTCTTCGTGCCGGAGATGGGCGGCTACTTCCTCGAGTACAACAATTTCATTCCGGCCGACCCGCTGAAGACGCCCGCCCATATCGCGCCGGTCTGGTACTTCACGCCGTACTACTCGATCCTGCGCGCGGTGCCGCCGCTGTTCAATTCGCAGTTCCCGGGGGTGCTGACGATGGGCGTCGCGACGCTGATCCTGTTCTTCCTGCCGTGGCTGGACCGCAGCCCGGTGAAATCGATCCGCTACCGCGGCACGCTGTACAAGAGCGCGGTAGCGATTTTCGTCCTCACCTTTCTGATGCTGGGCTACCTGGGCACCGAGCCGGTCACGGTCTGGGGCCAGGCCGGCGCCTGGCTCGGCAACGCCGATCGCGCCACCATCGCGGCGCGCGTCTTCACGGTGCTCTATTTCGCCTTCTTCTTCCTGATGCCCTGGTACACGGCGCGGGACAAGACCCGGCCCGTTCCCGACCGGGTGACGATGTGAGGCGCGCGATGAGAAGCCTGTTGCTTGCCTTCGTCGTCCTGCCGCTGTCTGTGCTCGCCGCGGGCGGCGGCTACCGGCTCGACCGGGCGCCCATCGACTCGACCGATCTCCTGAGCCTGCAGGCCGGCGCGCGGACCTTCGTCAACTACTGCCTCAACTGCCACGGCGCGCAGTTCATGCGCTACAACCGCCTCGCCGACCTCGGTCTGACCGAATCGCAGATCCGCGACAACCTCGTCTTCACCGACGCCAAGGTCGGCGACACGATGAAGGTCGCGCTCGGCGCGAAGGAAGGCAAGGCGATGTTCGGCGCGGCGCCGCCGGACCTGACGGTGATCGGCCGCTCGCGCGGCGCGGACTGGCTCTACACCTACCTGCGCACCTTCTACCGGGACCCGAATTCGCCCACCGGCTGGAACAATGCGCTCTTCCCGCAGGTCGCTATGCCGCACGTGCTCTGGACGCTGCAGGGCGAGCGGGGCCTGCAGGTGGTCTCGCGCGCGGCCGAGCACGCGCCCGACGAATACAAGTGGAGCGAAATATCGCCCGGCGAGCTAAGCGCGGTCCAGTACGACGCCACGGTGCGCGACCTGGTCAACTTCCTCGTCTACATGGGCGAGCCGGCGGCCAACAGTCGCAAGCGCATCGGCGTGGTGGTCCTGTTCGCGCTTGGCATCCTGTTCATATTCGCGTACGCCCTGAAGAAGGAATACTGGAAGGACGTGAAGTAGTCGTTCGCGCCCCGACAAAAGCCGGGCGCCGCCCGGCTTTTTTCTCTGCCTAGGAATCCTGCGTCATGATGCAACTGTACTCCGGTACCACCTGTCCATTCAGCCACCGCTGCCGCTTCGTGTTGTACGAAAAGGGCATGGACTTCCAGGTCATCGACGTGGACATGTACAACAAGCCCGAGGACATCGCGGTCATGAACCCGTACAACCGGCTGCCGGTCCTCGTCGAGCGCGACCTCGTCCTGTACGAGTCGAACATCATCAACGAGTACATCGACGAGCGCTTTCCGCATCCGCAGCTGATGCCCGCCGATCCGGTCATGCGCGCGCGCGCGCGGCTGATGCTCTTCAACATGGAGGTCGAGCTGTTCTCGCAGATCGAGGCCCTCGAATCGGGCAAGGAAAAGCAGATCGAGCGCGCCCGGGCGCACGTCACCGACCGGCTGATCGAGCTCTCGCCCGTTTTCACCAAGACCAAGCACATGCTGGGCGACGATTTCACGATGCTGGACGTAGCGCTCGCGCCGCTGCTCTGGCGCCTGGACCACTACGGCATCAAGCTCGGCAAGCCGGCGGCGCCGCTGATGAAGTACGCCGAGCGCCTCTTTTCGCGGCCTG
>JAYRND010000099.1:0-15806 GCA_041904885.1 Burkholderiales bacterium | reverse complement strand
TACTTCGACATCTTCTGCCAGACCGCCACCGCCGCGCGCGGGTCGTAGCCGGCGCGCGCGGCGAGCTCGAGCCCGACCAGGTCCGCGTCGGCCTCCTGCCTGCGCGCGTAGGGGAGGGTCACTGCGAGGGTCGCGGCCTGCGACAGCAGCGAGGCCGAAACCTGGCCCAGATTGAACACCGCCGCGGCCGCAGAGATGCCGACGTTCTTGAGCACCTCCTCCGACATGCGCGCGCGCCCGTGCTCGAGCAGCGCGTGGCCGATCTCATGGCCCATGATGGTGGCCACCTCGGCGTCCGTCAGCTGCAGGGATTCGAGGATGCCGGTAAAGAACGCGATCTTTCCGCCCGGCATGCAGAAGGCGTTCACCGATTTCGAGGAGATCAGGTTGACCTCCCAGCGCCACTTCTGCGCCTCCTTGTTGAAGCGCGTGGCGTGCGGGATCAGCTGGCGCGCGATGTTGCGCAGGCGCTCCAGCTGCTGCGGGTCGCGGTTCAGCAAGTTCTTCTGCTGCGCCTGGACCATGAGCTGCCCGTACTGCTGCGCGGCGCTCTTTTCCACGGTCGAGGCGGGCAGGAGGAGCAGCTTGCTCCTTTGCACTTCCACGCCTTCCTGGCTGGTTGCGGCCGCCGCGGGCAGCGCGGCCAGCGAGAGCGTGAGCACGAGGAGGAGGGCCCTCATAGCGAGTCGAAATGCTCCGCCATGCGCCGGCGCATGGCTTCGTCCGGAAGCGCGCCGAAGCCCGCGGCGACGTTGTCGGCGATGTGTTCCGGCGAGCCTGTGCCCGGAATGGCGCAGGTGACGGCCGGATGGGCGACGATCCACTTGAGGAAGAACTGCGCCCAGCTGGCGACGCCGATTTCCGCCGCCCAGGGCGGCAGCGGCTTGCCGCGCACCCGGCGGAACATCGCGCCTTCGGCGAACGGGCGGTTGGCGATCACCGCGATTCCCTTGTCTCTGCATAGATTCAAGAGTCTTTTCCCCGCCTCGGGTTCGGCGAGCGAATAGTTGATCTGGAGGAAATCATACTTCTCCGCGGCGAGCCTTTGCTCGACCTCCGCGTGCGCGGAGGCGGTGTAGTGGGTGATGCCGGTGTAGCGGACCCGGCCCTTCGCCTTCAGGTCGTTGATGGTGCGCGTGTGCACCGCGGCATCCTTCAGGTTGTGGATCTGCATCAGGTCCACCTGCTGCACACGCAGCCGGCGGAACGAAGCCTCCATCTGCGCGACGCCGTCCTCGCGGCCGCTGGTCCACACCTTGGTGGCGACAAAGAGCTTCTGGCGCAGGCCGAGCTCGGCGACAAGGTCGCCCGCCACCGACTCGGCGCGGCCGTACATGGGCGAGGAATCGATCATCTTCCCGCCCGCCTTCTGGAATTTGGCGATCACCTCGCGCAGCGGCGCCCGCGCGGCCGCGTCGCCGCCCACGTCGAACACCTGCCAGGTGCCCAGGCCGATGGCGGGCAATTCTTCGCCGGTGGAGGGAATTTTGCGGGTCATGATTCTCTTATCTTGACCGAACGCAGCAGCCGGTGCGAGCAGCGCGGCCGCGGCGAGGAGAAGCTGCCGCCGGTTCATTCCTGCATTCTAGTAAAGTCCGGGATCGATGAGCGAACGCGCAATTCGATTCCTGCTGCCCACCGCGCGCCCCGAGGAAATCCGGGCGCTGCTGTGGTCGTTCGGCTATTTCTTCTGCCTGCTCGCCGGCTACTACGTGCTGCGACCGCTACGAGACGAGATGGGCGTGGCGGGCGGGGTGCGCAACCTGCAGTGGCTGTTCACCGCTACTTTCGTCGCGATGCTCGCCGCGGTCCCGCTCTACGGCGCGCTGGTGGCGCGGCTGCCGCGCCGGCGCTTCATCCCGATCGTGTACCACTTCTTCGTCGCCAACCTCGCCGTGTTCTGGTTTCTTCTTTTTTTTGACATCGAAAAAACCATTGTTGCGCGCGTGTTCTTTGTGTGGATCAGCGTGTTCGTGCTGTTCGCGGTGTCGGTGTTCTGGTCGTTCATGGCGGACCTGTACACGCCCGAGCAGGGCAAGCGCCTGTTCGCCTTCATTGCCGCGGGCGGCACGGCGGGCTCGCTCGCCGGGCCGGCGATCACCATCGGGCTCGCCGAGCTGCTGGGGACGGCCAACCTGCTGCTCGTCGCCGTGCTGTTTCTCGAGTTCGCCGTGCTGTGCGTTCGGCGATTGGAGCTCGCCTCGCTCGCCAAGGAAGAACAAGTTCTTCGAAAAACTGAATCGGACGGACTCGGCGGCGGCGCGCTTGCCGGCATCGCCATGGTTCTGCGCTCGCCGTACCTGCTCGGCATCATGCTCTGGGTGTCGCTGCTTTCGATCGTCGCTACGTTCCTGTATTTCCAGCAGGCGAACATCGTCGCCGCCGCCTCCGACGACCCGGCAGTGCGCACGCGCATCTTCGCTGCCGTAGACCTTTCGGTGGGCCTGCTCACGCTGGCCGTGCAGTTCTTCGCCACCGGCAAGTTCATCGCGCGCTTCGGCATCGGCGCGGCGCTCGCGCTGCTGCCGGTGGTCTTCGCCGCCGGGTTCGCGGTGCTCGCAGCGGCGCCCGGCCTCGTCGTGGTGGTGGCCTTCCAGGCGCTGCAGCGCACCGCCAACTTCGCGGTCTCCAATCCCGCGCGCGAAGCCCTGTTCACCGTGGTGGAGCGGGAGGAGAAATACAAGGCGAAGAACGTCGTCGACATCGTTGCGGTGCGCGGCGCGGATGCCGCGGGGGGCTGGCTGTTCGCCGCGCTGCGCGGCCTCGGCCTGGAGTTGAAGGCGATCTCGCTGGTGGCGATCCCGATCGCGGCAGTTTGCCTGCTTCTGGCGGCTGCCCTCGGGCGGGCGCATCGGCGCTATAGTACGGGCACGGCAGGCACACTTCAGGGAGGCAAACCATGGGCGGCTGGATAGCACTTGCGGTCATCGTGGCGGTGGTCATCTGGGCGATCGCCATCTACAACGGCCTGGTGCAGCTGCGCAACCGGTTCAAGAACGCATTCGCGCAGATCGACGTGCAACTGAAGCGCCGCTACGACCTGATCCCGAACCTGGTCGAGGCGGCCAAGGGCTACCTCACGCACGAGCGCGAGACCCTGGAGAAGGTAATCGCCGCCCGCGGTGCGGCGATGGGCGCGGCGC
Source organism: Burkholderiales bacterium (assembly GCA_041904885.1). Taxonomy (GTDB): domain Bacteria; phylum Pseudomonadota; class Gammaproteobacteria; order Burkholderiales; family SG8-39; genus RBG-16-66-20. The sequence continues at coordinate 12,663 of JAYRND010000099.1, read as the reverse complement.
AGAAGGCGGCGGCGGCGCCGGGCGACCCGGCGGCGATGCAGGGGCTCGCGCAGGCCGAGGGCGCGCTGGGCGGCGCGCTCGGGCGCCTGATGGCGGTGTTCGAGGCCTACCCGGACCTGAAGGCGAACCAGAACATCCTGCAGGTGCAGGAGGAGCTGACCAGCACCGAGAACAAGATCGCCTTCGCGCGCCAGGCCTACAACGACAGCGTGATGGAGTACAACACCAAGCGCGAGTCGTTCCCGGACACGGTCTTCGCGGGCATGTTCGGCTTCACGCCGGCGACATTGCTGGAGGCGACCGAGTCGGCGGAAGAGCGCAAGGCTCCCAAGGTTTCCTTCAAGTAATTGGCTTCGTTTTTCGAAAACCAGCAGCTCGCGAGGCGCAACACCAAGCTGCTGGTGCTGATGTACGCGCTCGCGGTGGCGGGCGTGATCCTCGCCGTGGACCTCGTCATCGGCGGGCTGTATGCGTGGAACGCGTTCGGCGGTCCCGAGACGCGGCACCTCTCGCTGGTCGGGCAGCTGAAGGCGGTGCCGGGCCAGCTCTACCTGTGGGGCGCGGCCGGCACCGCGGCCCTGGTGTTCACCGTGAGCGGCTGGAACATCATGCAGCTCTCGGGCGGCGGCGCGGCGGTGGCCGAGATGGCCGGCGCGCGCCGCGTAGACCCCGGCACGCGCGACCCGCTCGAGCGGCGCCTCGTCAACGTGGTGGAGGAGATGGCGATCGCATCGGGCGTGCGCGTGCCCACGGTGTACGTCATGGACGGCGAGCCGGGGATCAACGCCTTCGCCGCCGGTTACGAAGTGTCCGACTCGATCGTGGCGGTGACGCGGGGCACGCTGGAGACCCTCAACCGCGACGAGCTGCAGGGCGTGGTCGGCCACGAGTTCAGCCACATCCTGAACGGCGACATGCGCCTCAATATCCGCATGATCGGCGTGCTCGCCGGGATCGTGTTCATCGGCTCGGTCGGCGAATTCCTGATGCGCAGCCAGCGCAGCTCCAGTAGCGACAGCAAGGGCGCGGCGCCGATCTTCCTTGCCGGACTCGCGCTGCTGCTGATCGGCTACATCGGCCTCTTTTTCGCGCGGCTGATCAAGGCCGCGGTGTCGCGCCAGCGCGAGTTCCTCGCCGACGCCTCGAGCGTGCAGTTCACGCGCAACCCCGACGGCATCGCCGGCGCGCTCGACCAGATCGAGGTCGCCTCGTCGGGATCGCTCATTGCCGGCCGGCACGCCGAAGACCTCTCGCACATGTATTTCGGGCAGGGCATCGCCGTGCGCCTGTCGGGCCTCTTCGATACGCACCCGCCCGTCGAGGAGCGGATCCAGCGCGTGCATTCCCGCTTCGACCGCGAGAGCTATCGCAGGAGCCGCCCCCCGGCGAGCCGGGTGCTGGAGGAGGACGAGGGCGGCGGTGAGCGGCCGGGACCCGATCGCAAGGCCGCGGCGGCGGCGGTGCTCGCGGCGGGCGCGGCGCTGGCGCCTGCCGGCCGGCGCGGCGCCGATGCGGGCGCGCAATGGGGGCGCTCGGCGCATGAGAGCGCCAACCTCGTCGGCTCGATGGACGGCGCGAAGGTGGACTACGCGGCAAAGCTGCTCGCCGCGCTGCCGGCCGGGCTTCGCGAAAGCCTGCGCGATGCGCAGGGCGCGAGCGCGACGCTGGTGGCGCTGCTGCTCGCGCCCAAGGAGGAGGTGAAGAAGGCGCAGCTGGACGCGCTTGCGGCCAAGGGCCTGGGGCCGCTTGCGGAAGCGGCGAACCGCGCTTCGGCGCTCACGCGGCGGCTGGGGGCCGCGTTCCACGTGCCGGTGATCGATCTCGCGCTGCCCGCGGTCAAGGCTGCCCCCGAGGCCGCCAGGAAAGAGCTGCTCGCCGCGCTCGAGGCGGTGATCCAGGCCGACCGGCGCGTATCGCTGCACGAGTTCGTGGTGCTCACCATGCTGCGCAACCAGCTCGCTCCCAGGGGCAAGGCTGCGGGCAACCGGAAGATCGCCGACCTGCAATTCGACGCGATCACCGTGCTGTCGCTGGTCGCGCACGCGGGTACCCGACAGGACGTCAAGGGCGCGCGCGCGGACGCCCTGCAGGCCGCGATGCGCGCGGGCACGAAGGAAATGAGCCTGGCCGAGGTGCCGCCCTCGGCGAGCCTGACGCTGCAGCGCGCCGCCGACGCGCTGGAATCGCTCAAGCAGCTCGCGCCCATGCAGAAGGCGGTGCTGGTGAAGGGGCTGTTCGCCACGGTGAGCTTCGACGGCTCGATCCGCGTGGTGGAAGCGGAACTGATGCGCCTCGTCGGCGCGGTGCTGGACTGCCCGCTGCCGCCGCTGCTCGAGTCGATCGACCCCGCGACGCTCGCTGCGTGAAGAGCCGCGCGGCACTCGAATCAGCGCTGCGAGGCGCGCTGAAGGGCGAGGTTCGCTTCGACGCGGGCGCGCGCGCGGTATACGCCTCGGATGCGTCCAACTACCGGCAGGTGCCGATCGGCGTGGTGCTGCCGCGAAGCGCCGAGGACATCGTCGCCGCGGTTGCCGCCTGCCGCGCGCACGGCGCGCCGGTGCTCCCGCGCGGCGGCGGGACCTCGCTCTGCGGGCAGACCGTCAATGTCGCTGTGGTGATCGATGCATCCAAGTACCTCGACCGCGTGCTGGCGCTCGATCCTGCGGCGCGCACGGCGCAGGTGGAGCCGGGCGTCGTCTGCGACGCGCTGCGGTCCGCGGCCGAAAAGCACGGCCTCACCTTCGGCCCGGACCCGGCGACGCATTCGCGCTGCACGCTGGGCGGCATGATCGGCAACAACTCCTGCGGCGCGCACTCGGTGATGGCAGGCAAGACCGTGGAGAACATCGAGGCGCTGGAGGTGCTGACTTACGACGGCGCGCGCTTCTGGTGCGGGCCGACCAGCGACGAGGAGTTCTCGAGGATCGTTGCGGCGGGCGGACGACAGGCGGAGATCTATTCGGGCCTGAGAAAGCTCGCATCGAAGTACGGCGACTTGATTCGCAAGGGGTTTCCGGGCATCAAGCGGCGCGTTTCCGGCTACAACCTCGACCAGCTGCTGCCCGAGAACGGCTTCAACGTCGCGCGTGCGCTGGTGGGCTCGGAGGGCACCTGCGCGCTGACCTTGCAGGCGGTGACCCGCCTGGTGGCTAGCCCGCGCGAGCGCGTGCTGCTGGTCGCGGGCTTCGAGGACATCTATCGCGCGGGCGACGCCGTGCCGCAGGTGCTCGCCGCCGGGCCGATCGCCTGCGAGGGACTCGACACCGGCATCATCGGCGGCCTGCGCGAGCGCGGCCTCAAGCTCGAAGACATCGCGCTGCTGCCCGCCGGCAACGCGTGGCTGATGGTGGAATTCGGGGCCGATTCTCCGGAGGAGGCTTTGCAAAAAGCTTCCTTTCTCCAGGGTTCGCTGGGCGGGAATCTCATCGAGGAAAAATCTCTCATGGCTCGTCTCTGGGCCATCCGCGAGACGGGCGCCTCCGCCACCGCGCTCAAACTGAAGACGCACGACGGCCCCGATCCGGTGGTCGGTTGGGAGGACGCCGCGGTGGACCCGCTGCGCCTGGGCGACTACCTGCGCGAGTTCCAGAAGCTGGTGGACCGCTACGGCTACCGCACCTCGCTTTACGGCCACTTCGGCGACGGCTGCATCCACGCGCGCATTAATTTCGAGCTGCGCACGCCCGAGGGCCTGGCGCACTGGCGGGGCTTCCTGCGCGAGGCCGCTCAGCTGGTCGTCGCCTACGGCGGCTCGCTGTCGGGCGAGCACGGCGACGGCCAGGCGCGCGCCGAGTTCCTGCCGCTGATGTACCGGCCGGAGCTGATGGATGCCTTCCGCGAGTTCAAGCGCATCTGGGACCGGCTCGGGCGCATGAACCCGGGCAAGCTCGTCGACGCGACCGGCGAGGTGTACCGCGTGGACGAGAACCTGCGCGCGGGGCCGCAGTACAAGCCCGTGACGCTCGCCACCCGCATGACCTTCCTCAGCGTCGAGGGCGACGGCTTCCTTCGCGCGACCGAGCGCTGCATCGGCATGGGCAAATGCCGCGCGGCCGAGGGCGGCACCATGTGCCCCAGCTACCGCGCGACCAAAGAGGAGCGTTTCTCTACGCGCGGCCGCGGGCGCCTGCTGAACGAGATGCTGCGCGGCGAGGTGATCGCCGGCGGCTGGCAGAGCGAAGAAGTGAAAGAGGCGCTGGAAATGTGCCTCGCCTGCAAGGGCTGCCGCAGCGACTGCCCCACGCACACCGACATGGCGAGCTACAAGGCCGAGTTCCTGTCGCACTACTACGAGAACCGCGCGCGCCCGCGCCAGGCGCTCGCCATGGGCCGCATCGGCGAATGGGCGCCGCTCGCGGGAAAGTTTCCGGCACTCGCGAATGTTTTCACTCAGCTTCCGGTCTTTTCACATCTCTCGAGAGCCTTGGCCGGGATTGCGCACGAACGTGAGCTTCCCCGCTTTGCGGCGCGGAGTTTCCGCGCGCAATTCGTACCGCATGGCCGTGGCGACCCAGTCCTGCTCTTTCCCGATACCTTCACCAATTTTTTCCGCCCGCAGACGGGCATCGCGGCGACGCGCGTTCTCGAGGCCGCCGGCGCGCGCGTCGAGCTGCCCGCCGGGCACTTGTGCTGCGGCCGTCCGTACTACGACTACGGCATGCTCGACCGGGCGAAGGCGAGCCTGGAGAAGATCCTCGCCGCGCTCGCGCCGCAGATCGACGCCGGCACGCCCGTCGTCGTCCTCGAGCCCGGCTGCCACTCGGTGTTCAGGGACGAGCTGCTCTAGCTGTTTCCGGGCGACGCGCGCGCGGCGAAGCTCTCCGCGCAGGCCGTCTCGCTCGCCGAGCTCCTGCGCGCTCGCAACTGGCAGCCGCCGCGCATCGGCGGCAAGGCGCTCCTGCATGGCCACTGCCACCAGAAGGCGCTGGGCGGCACGAAGTCGGATGTTGCGCTGCTCGAAGCCGCCGGCATCGAGACCGCCGCCCCGGAGACCGGCTGCTGCGGCATGGCGGGCTCTTTCGGCTTCCGTCCCGAGACCTACGAGACCTCGCTGAAGGTCGCCGGTTTATCCCTGTTGCCGAAACTGCGTGCCGCCGATCCGGAAACCCTCATAGTTTCCAACGGCTTCTCGTGCCGGGAGCAGATCGAGGGGCTCGGCGGTCGGCAAACCAGGCACCTTGCTGAGGTCCTAGCCAAATCTCTCCCCTAAACTGGGGACCGGACAGCCGGGTAAATCTGTAAGGTTCTGTCAAAAGTAGGGCTTTTACTACAGAATGCCTGCTACCGGATTCGATCTGGACTGCCATGGTTGCCGAGGGTCTCCTAGGCGCTAGCCAAGCCGAGCGCACCGTCCGCACGGTGCTGGTGGTGGATGTTGTCGAATCGGTCCGGCTCATCGAGGACAACGAGGAGGACGCCGTCTCGCGCTGGCGCGGGCTGGTGTCGCATGTGGAGAGCGACGTTCTGCCTGCGCACGGGGGACGCCTCGTCAAGAGCCTCGGCGACGGGATGTTGATCGATTTCCCGCAGGTGCAGCCCGCCGTGAACGCGGCGTTCGCGATCCAGCGCGCGAGCAGCAAGCTGAACGCGGGCGTTCCTCCTGACCGGCAGATGCTGCTGCGAATCGGAGCGCAGGTGAGCGAGTTGATCGCAGACGAGCACGACGTGTACGGGCGAGGCGTCAACCTTGCCGCCCGGCTCACCACGCTCGCCGGGCCGGGGGAGATCGTGGTTTCCGCCGGAGTTCGCGACCAGTTGACGCCCATGCTCGACGCGGATGTCGAGGACCTGGGAGAGTGCTACGTCAAGCACGTGCCCAAGCCGGTGAGGGCCTACCGGCTCGGTCCCCCGGGCCCCAAGCCCGTCGTCGACTCGGCCGGGGCGAAAGAGGATCTGCGGCCTACGCTCGCCGTCATTCCTTTCGCGGCGCGTGGCGGCGACACCGTCCACCAGGTGCTGGGCGAAGTGCTCGCCGACGAGGTGATTTCCGCGCTATCGCGCACCGCCGAGTTGAACGTCATCTCGCGTCTATCGACCACGGCGTTTCGCGGTCGTGACGTGACCATCGGCGAGATCGGCGCGCACCTGAACGCGACCTATGTCCTGTCGGGCGGCTACCGCGTCTCGGGCAATCAGATCGTGCTTTCCGCCGAACTCGCTGAGGCCAAGTCGGCGAGGGTGGTGTGGTCCAAGGAGATGAAGGGCCAAGTCACCGGCATCGTGCAGGGCAAGGGCGATCTGGTCGAGCACATCGTGGATGAAGTCAATGCGGCCGTGATGGCACGCGAGCTCCAGCGCGCGCAAGCGCAAGCGCTGCCTACGCTAGAGAGCTACACGCTGCTCATGGGCGCGATCGCGCTAATGCACCGGCTGTCGCCGCACGACTTCGATCGTGCACGCGAGATGCTGCAGACGCTCATCGAGCGTGCGCCCCGGCGCGCGATTCCGCAGGCCTGGCTGGCGAAATGGCACGTGCTTCGCGTCTGGCAGGGCTGGTCGGAGGACCCCAGGAACGACGCCCAGCTCGCCCTCGATCACACGAGGCGCGCTCTCGACGCCGACCCGAACTGCGTGCTGGCGCTGGTCGTCGACGGGATGGTGCATACCAACCTGCTGAAGCGGCTGGACACGGCGCAGGAACGCTACGAGGCGGCGCTGCGCGCCAATCCCAATGATTCGCTCGCCTGGCTTCTGCTCGGCACGCTGCATGCCTTCAAAGGCGAGGGCAAGCCTGCGCTGAAAGATACTCAGCGCGCCATTCGCCTTTCGCCGCTTGACCCGCAGCGATACTTCTATGACGCACTTACGGCGACGGCTGCACTCGCCGCCCGAAAATACGATCGCGCCGTCAAGTTCGCGCAGCATTCGCTGCGTGCGAACCGCACGCATGCGTCGACCTACCGGGCTCTCGCGATCGCGCAGTGGGAACTCGGCCTCGCCGACGACGCACGCAAGACCGTGGCCGAGCTTCTCAAGCTCGAGCCCACGCTCACGATCACCAACTACCTGGAACGATCACCGGCCAGCGGCTTCGAGACCGGCAGGATCTGGTCGAACGCGTTACGCAGTGCGGGGGTGCCAGACTAGGGGAATACATCTGTAGTAACTCACACCTGAGGGGGCGCTATGAGCGGATTAGGACCGGAAGCGGGAGCGGCTGGAGCGACTACACTTGCTGGCGCAGCTGGAGCCGCCGGCGCAGCAGGGGCGGCCGGCGCGGCGGGGGCGGCTGGTGCGGCTGGAGCCGCCGGTGCAGCGGGTGCAGCGGGTGCAGGGTTTGGCGACTTCGGCAATCCGATAGCCTCTGACGCTCTGATCAAGAACCACGACGGGATCTCGGGCGCGTGGCTGGTTCCACCCGATTTCCTCCCTCCTAGGAGCGAGGATGTTCCAGCCAATCTTGAGCGGTGGGAGCCGTGGGTGCGGGCAGCAGTATTTGATTTCATGCTTTTCTCCCATTTGCACATGACGCGACACAGGGACCCCTATCGCCAGGAGAGATCTGCGAGGCCAGCGTTCACCCTTTGGCACCTCGACATCCGCCCGACAAGGAGAAACGGGACGCCGAGATTCTGGGGGTTTCGCCGCATCGTCACGATGAAGCGGCCAACTCGAGCGATCTTCTGTCGGCAGGTAAATTTGGTAAACAACTATGCTGATTTGCGTGAGGACAGGGCGAGTGAGATCACTGCGCAACTCGGCATCCCGATAACGTTCTGGACCTCAATCGCCAATCTGCATCCGGCGCGCCAGAAGTGGACATTCGAGCTCCTTGACCTAGCGCTGCGGCTTGCCGGATATGCGGAGCAGCGATTCAAGCACGCGCTTGCCTGCCGTCGCCCGCTCGAGTACTCGCCGCAGTTGCAGCCGATGATCTTCACCCCCGGCCATGGGGCGTTGCCTAGCGGCCACTCGACCGAAGCGCACGTCGTGGCCTTTGTTTTGTGGCAATTGATGCGCACCGGCCGGAGCCGTCGTTGGCTTGAGCAGCTGATGCGCCAAGCGGCGCGCATCGCAATCAATCGCACGGTGGCCGGCGTTCATTTTCCGGTGGACAGCGCGGCGGGACAGTTGCTCGGCCTCACACTTGGCGAGTACCTGACTCATCGATGCGGGGCTACGCCGCGATATATCCCTTGGCGCTTTGATGGCGAGCGCTACGGCGGGCTTTTGGATTTTGACTGGCGGCATCAGTATCACGTGCCGACGGAGGCGCATATCGCCGCACCCGCTCCAATCACTTTCTCCAACGCCTTTCGTCCAGTTTCGGTTCCGATCAACGCGCATCTACGCTGGTTGTGGAGGCGCGCAAGGGCGGAATGGAACTAGCACGCTGGCGGTAATTCCAAATCAGACAAGCGCGAGGCGATTGCCATGTGGAGTGAAATTGACATGGGAGGCGGAGCGGCAGCTCTACGCGATCCGGCGTACGAGTTGGCGAGAGCGACGAATTTCGAGTTCTACCGGGACAGCAATGGCGTGGTGCCCGAATGGATTCCAGTCGCTATCGAGCTTACGGTGACGGCTCGAAGATTTGCACGTGGCCAGTGGGAGGGACATGGCGCGCCCGCCGACTGGCAAGACTGGATCAAGATTCCCACGATATACAGCCGACTTCCCGCTGGCTTGACAGGCCTGACTGTTTGCACCGCCACCGTGAAGACGAAATTCTTCCAGCAGTTGCGCTTCAATTCGTCGCTGCGACGCACGGTCCGGCGATTCGAGTTGTGCATGCCGATAAGCGTCATCACCAGCGAGATTGGCACTGGGTCCATAGGCTTGCGAGGAGCTGCCCCGGATGCGGTCGTCATGGGGGTAATTGACGACGGGTTGGCGTTCGCACAGCGCGAGTTTCGGCTTCCAGACGGTACAACCCGCGTCGAGTTTTTCTGGGATCAGAACGATCCGGCGACGCTGACGCCAGGACTGGGCTACGGCCGCGAGTGGCGCAAGGACACTGTCGGAGGTATCACTGGCCTCAGAGACCACATGATCAACGCAACCAGGATCGGGTTGATCGACGAAGACCAAGTCTACGGGCACACCGGACAGCTTGATTTCCGGCGCGACTCCCACAAATCGCTTGGGCGCAGGGTGGCGCACGGTACCCACGTTATGCATGCCGCCTGCGCCATTGACGCGGGTGTGGCCCCTGACGCACGGCCTATTGTCTGCGTGCAGTTTCCCAGCCGCGCAGTGCAGGACACCTCGGGAGGTTCTGCCGCACGGCATATCCTCGATGGGCTGGTCTACATCATCAAGCGGGCGGACCGGATTGCCGAGCGACGCAAGCGCAGTGCCCTGCCTGTTGTAGTAAACGTCAGCTTTGGAAATATCGCTGGCCCACACGACGGCTTGTCAGTCTTGGAGCGCGCGATGGACCACGTTGTGCGGCTGCGCAATAACATTGCGCCTTTGGCGGTGGTACTACCGTCCGGAAACTCGCATTTGGCCCGTTGCCATGCGCGTTTCTCTCTTGCGCGCGGACGAGGTCGGCCAAAAGTGATCGAATGGCGCGTCCAGCCGGACGACACAACGCCGAGTCATCTGCAGATGTGGCTTCCATGCCCTGTCGCAGGACGACCGACTCCTAGGGTGCAGGTGCGCATCACCGACCCATTGGGCAACCAAAGCCCGTGGATCGCGGAGGGCAGTACTTGGACCTGGCAACCGGGTGCCGATGTACTCTGCGCGGTTACCTACCTAAGTGCCGCAGCGACCGGCCATTGCGCGACGATTAGAGTGTGGCTCGCACCGAGCGGGACCCTGCTATCGAATCGCGACGTCGCGCCCAGCGGAAAATGGCGCGTTGAGACTAGAAAGGCGGGTCCCGGCGGTGGATTTCAGGTCCATGCCTGGGTTCAGCGCGATGACCGGCCCTACGGTTATCCTACTCGCGGCCGCCAGTCCTATTTCGACGATCCGCGGTACCGGCGCTTTCATCCTGTGACGGGTCGAAAAATTGTGAACGACAGCCCCAACACGTACGTTCAGCGATCCTCTTCGATGAATGCGTTTGCTACTGGCAGCGAAACAGTGGTGATCGGCGGCTTTGGGCTGAGCGACCTGAGAATGTGGAAGCACTCCGCGGGCGGGCCCATCGTGCACAACCCTGGAGTGCTACCGCACAGGGACGGCCCTGACGCAGTCGCGGTCAGCGAGGACGCTGCCGCATTGCGCGGGCGACTTGCGGCGGGCACTCGTTCAGGATCCATCGCGGCAATGAACGGTACCAGCGTCGCTGCTCCGCAGGTCGCGCGCGAAATCGCGAATGTTTTCGAGCGCTGGATGGCTGCAGGGGCACCGCCACCATCTCCTGGCAACGGGCGCAATGCGGTCGCGTTGATGGCGCAGGGCGACGAAGCAATGCTTCCTCCGGGGACCATACCGCCACCCATCCGTGCTGGGGCAGGGCGAATTCGGCGCCTGCGTTCGTTGGTCGATCGCGGTATCGAGCCTTAGCTGCAACGCTAGAATCGCGGCATGCGCGCGCGCATTGCCGTTTTTCTGATTGGCTTTGTCACTAGCGCGGCGGCGCAGTCGCCGGAGCAGAGGCTCTTCGACGCCATCGAAGCGAGCAAGCCGCTGGTCGCCGAAGGGATCGTGATCAAGGGCGAGGCGAAGCTGGATGCGCGCAACGCGGGGCGGGAGACGCCGCTGCACGCCGCCATCGAGAAGGGCTACCGGGAGCTCGCGGAACTGCTGGTGAAGAAGGGGGCGCCGCTCGGCGCGCGGACGCTGAACGGCGAGACGCCACTGCATTTTGCGGCGCTGCATGCCGATACCTGGTTCGTCGACCTGCTGCTTGGCGCCAAGGCCGACCCCAACGCGCGCAACACCGACGGCGAATCGGTGCTGCAGTGGGCGGTGATGACGGGCAACCCGGCCACCGCGAAGCACCTGCTGGAGGCGGGGGCGGATCCGCTGGTCGCGGACCTGATGGGCAATACGATCTTGCATGCTGCGGTGGACGGCAACCAGGTGGACATGGCGAGCGCGTTCCTTTCGCTCGGCGTTGACCCGCGCCGCCGCAACCGCGCGGGCAAGCGGCCGATCGACATTGCGCGCGAGCTGGGCGATCGCGAGATGGTCAAGCTCCTGGAGCGGTTCGAGAAAGACTGACGCGGCGCCTACGCACGGCGCAGCGGCGGCAGCGCGAGTTCCTCGAGCGCGGAGAAATTGCCGGCGATGGCGTCCGGCGGATGCTCCGGCGGAAAGATCCTCACCAGCTGCTGCGGGTCCCACTTCGCGCCGTTGTAGAAAATGGCGCGCACGCCCGCCTCGCGCGCGGCGATGACGTCGGTGGTGCTGTCGCCCACGAACCAGACCTCGGGACCCGCGGCAAGGCCGAGCTCGCGCAGGGCCTGCAGCACCATGTCCGGAGCGGGCTTGCGCCGCGGCACGTCGTCGCCGCAGACGAGGACGTCGAACAGGTCCTGCCAGCCGCCCCGGTCGACCCGCCGCAGTTCGCCGCCGAAGAGCGCGCGGCGGCGGTTGGTCAGCAGGCCTGTGCTCAGGCCCGCCGCGCGCAGCCGGACGAGCATGGCGCGCACACCCGGCTCGAAGGGAAGCACCTCGCCCACATGGCCCGCGTAGCAGCGATCGAAGGCCTCGTGCGCGACGTGCTTTGCCTCCGCGTCGGGGCCGAACAGGATCTCGAAGATCTCGGTGCGCGAAATGCGCCTCGCCCGCTTCACTTCGCGCGGCAGGTCGCGGTTCGCGCGCACGTGCGCGACCAGGGCCTCGTGCTCGGGCAGGCGCGCCGCGCCCGGCCGCAGCAGCCGCGCTTCCAGCCCGAGCGCGCCCAGCTGCGGCAGCATTTCCTCGACCGCGAGGTACATGGCCTCGAACGTGTCGGCGAGCGTGCCGTGCCAGTCGAAGAACAGCGCGCGCGGCCGGCCCAGTCGCGGCATGGCCCGCCCTTCAGCCCCCGGCGGCGAGCCCGAACGCCTCGGCGAGCAGCTCGTAGGATGCGAGGCGCGTGGCGTAGTCGCCGGTGATGGTGAGCACCATCAGCTCGTCCGCGGAGTATTGGTCCGCGATCCGCAGGAGCTTCTCCTTGCAGGACTGCGGGCTGCCATGCACCAGGCGCGAGCGCTGCTGCAGGATGTGCGCGCGCTCCTGGTCGGTGTAGCCGCGGCTGCGCTCCTCGGCCTGGGCCTGGGTCGGCACCGGCGTATCGAGGTTGTAGGCCATGTCCAGGCGCCGCGAATCCACCACCTTCGCGAGGCGCTCGGCCTCCGCGTCGGAGTCCGCGCAGATGACGAAGCAGCAGACCGACGTGTGCGGCTCGCTCTCGCGCGGAGCCGGACCCGCGACGCTCGCGTCGCGTGCCTGGTAGCGCTCCTTGTAGGCGCGCATGACCAGGTCGCCGCCCTGCGCGTTGATGAAGTGCGCGAATGAAAAGCGAACGCCCAGCTGCGCGGCGAGCAGGCCGCTGTAGTCCGAAGACCCGAGCAGCCAGAGCTCGGGAGCGGTGCGGCCTTCGGGCTGCACCCGGACCTTCCGGAACGGGTGGTCTTCCGGCAGCGTGCCGTCCAGGTAGCCGATCAACTCCCAGACCTGCCGCGGGAACTGCTCGGCGTCGGGCAGGTAGCCGCCGCCTACGGCGCGCGCGGTGCGCTGGTCGCCGCCCGGCGCGCGGCCGATGCCGAGGTCCACGCG
>JAYRND010000098.1:0-14794 GCA_041904885.1 Burkholderiales bacterium | reverse complement strand
GACGATGCCGGTGTCCTGGCAGATCGGCCGGCGGCCCTCGGCGCACATACGCGAATTGGCGAGGATCTGCGCGATCGCGTCCCGGGCGGCGGGCGACTGCTCGCGCTCGTAGGCACGCCCGAGCGCCTGGATGTAGTCGCGCGGGTGGTAGTAGGAGATGAACTGCAGTGCATCTGCGATGCTCTGCACGAGGTCGGATTGGCGGATGGTCGTCATGCGTGTTCTCCGTTGCGCGACACCGGCTGCGGCAGGATACGGTCGGTCCACGCGATCGCGAGAGCGGAAAACAGGAAGGTGATGTGGATCACCACCTGCGCAATGATGGTCTTCTCGTCGTAGGCGGCCGCGTTGATGAACGTCTTGAGCAGGTGGATCGAGGATATGCCGATGATCGCGGTGGCCAGCTTCACCTTGAGCACCGACGCGTTGACGTGCGACAGCCATTCGGGCTGGTCCGGGTGACCTTCCAGGTTCAGCCGCGACACAAAGGTCTCATAGCCGCCGACGATCACCATGATGAGCAGGTTGGAGATCATCACCACGTCGATCAGGCCCAGCACCACCAGCATCAGCACGGTCTCGTTTGGCTTGGACGGGCGGACTCCACCTTCGACGGTGACCGAGTCGAGCACGTGCGCCAGCGCGTTGCCATCGCCGAAAGTCGCCATCACCAGGTAGTACAGTTCCTGCCAGAACAGCCAGACGTAGATGCCCTGCGCGACGATGAGGCCCAGGTACAGGGGCAGCTGCAGCCAGCGGCTGGCAAAAATCAGTGCGGGGATCGGCCGCAGGGCGGCGGATGCGGCGGGGCTCTTCATCAAGGCTTTGCCTTTACAGTGGGCGAATTTGGTGATTTTATTCGCGTAAGCGCCGCGTAAGCACGCCGGCCGCAAAATTCTGCTTTCGGAGGGGGATATGTCCGCGCAAATCGAGTCCGTACTTACCGAGAAACGCATCTTTCCGCCGGCGGCGGATTTCGTCCGCCAGGCCAATATTTCCGGCATGGATACCTACCGAAGGATGGTCGCGGAGGCGGAGAAGGACTTCGAGGGCTTCTGGGCGAAGCTCGCGAAGGAACACGTGCTCTGGCACAAGCCGTTCACGAAAGTCCTCGATGAGTCGAAGGCGCCGTTCTTCCGCTGGTTCTACGACGGCGAGCTGAACGCCTCGTACAACTGCCTCGACCGGCACCTGAAGACGCAGGGCGACAAGACGGCGATCATCTTCGAGGCCGACGACGGCAAGGTGACGAAGGTCACCTACCGCGAGCTGCACAAGCAGGTCTGCCGCATGGCGAACGCGCTCAAGGCGCACGGCGTGAAGGTCGGCGACCGCGTGCTGATCTACATGCCGATGTCGATCCAGGTCGTGGTCGCGATGCAGGCCTGCGCCCGCATCGGCGCCACGCACTCGGTGGTGTTCGGCGGCTTCTCGGCGAAGAGCCTGCAGGAGCGGATCATCGACGCGGGCGCCACCGAGGTCATCACGGCCGACGGGCAGTTCCGTGGCGGCAAGGAGATCCCGCTCAAGCCCGTGGTCGACGAGGCTTTCGCGATGGGCGGCTGCGACGCGGTGCGCAACGTGATCGTCTACAAGCGCAGCGGCAGCCCCGTGCCAATGAAGGCGCCGCGCGACAAATGGTGGGACGACGTGATTCAGGGGCAGCCCGATACCTGCGAGCCTACCTGGGTCAACGCCGAGCACCCGCTGTTCATCCTCTATACCTCGGGCTCCACTGGCAAGCCCAAGGGCATCCAGCATTCCACCGGTGGCTACCTGCTCTGGGCGATCCTCACCATGAAGTGGGTATTCGACAACAAGGCGTCGGACATCTTCTGGTGCACGGCCGACGTCGGCTGGGTGACGGGGCATACGTACATCACTTACGGCCCGCTCGCGGCAGGAGCGACGGAGGTGATGTTCGAGGGCGTGCCGACCTACCCGGACGCGGGACGATTCTGGAAAATCATCCAGGACCACAAGGTCAACGTGTTCTACACGGCGCCGACGGCGATCCGCTCGCTCATCAAGGCGGGCGGCGACCTGCCGAAGAAGTACGACCTGTCCAGCCTGCGCATCCTCGGCACGGTTGGCGAGCCGATCAACCCGGAAGCCTGGATGTGGTACCACGAGACGGTCGGCGGCGGACGCTGCCCGATCGTGGACACCTGGTGGCAGACTGAAACCGGCGGCCATCTCATCTCGCCGCTGCCGGGCGCGGTTCCGACCAAGCCGGGCTCCGCGACGCTGCCGCTGCCGGGCATCTTCGCGGATATCGTCGATGAGACCGGGCATCCGGTGGGCAAGGGCAAGGGCGGGATCCTCGTGATCAAGCGGCCGTGGCCCTCGATGCTGCGCACCATCTGGGGCGACCCGGAGCGCTACCGCAAGACCTATTGGCCCGACGACTTCAAGGGCAAGCTCTACCTCGCCGGCGACGGCGCCAGCACCGACGAGGAAGGCTACTTCCGCATCGTCGGGCGCATCGACGACGTGCTCAACGTCTCGGGCCACCGGCTGGGCACCATGGAGATCGAGTCCGCGCTGGTGGCGAATTCGAAGCTCGTCGCCGAGGCCGCGGTAGTCGGGCGGCCCGATGATCTCACCGGCGAAGCGATCTGCGCCTTCGTCGTGCTGAAGGGCCCGCGCCCGACCGGCGCCGACGCACAGAGGATCGCCAAGGAGCTGCGTGATTGGGTGGGGCACGAAATCGGCGCGATCGCCAAGCCGAAGGACATCCGGTTCGGCGACAACCTGCCGAAGACGCGCTCGGGCAAGATCATGCGGCGCCTGCTGCGCTCGATCGCCAAGGGCGAGGAGATCACGCAGGACGTGTCCACGCTCGAGAACCCGGCGATCCTGGAGCAGCTCAAGCAGGCGATGTAGCCGGATGAAGAGGGACGAGGCCAAGGGGCAGCGCCTGGTGGCGCTGTTCATCCTCGGCTGCCTGCTCTTCAACTACCCGATCCTGTCGCTGTTCAACGTGGCGGCGACGGCGTTCGGCGTGCCGGTGCTCTACGCGTACATCTTCGCCGCCTGGGCGCTACTGGTGGCGCTGATGGCGTACGTGGTCGAGGTCAGGCGCTAGGGGGCGCTCCATGCTTCAGGGGCACGTCATCGTGCTGGTGGCCTTCGCCTACCTGGGGCTGCTGTTCGGCATCGCCTACTACGCCGACCAGCGCGCCGACGCCGGCCGCTCGGTCATCGACAATCCGACCATCTACGCGCTGTCGCTCGCGGTCTACGCCACTGCCTGGACTTTCTACGGCTCCGTGGGGCGGGCGGCGAGCGACGGCATCGGCTTCCTGCCGATCTACCTGGGGCCCACGCTGATGATCGCGCTGTGGTGGCTGGTGATGCGCAAGATCATCCGCATCAGCAAGTCCAGCCGCATCACTTCGCTCGCCGACTTCATCGCCTCGCGCTACGGCAAGAGCGCGCTGCTGGGCGGCCTGGTCACGGTGATCGCGGTGGTCGGGATCCTGCCGTACATCTCGCTGCAGCTGAAGGCCATATCCACCAGCTACGCGATCCTGCTGCAGTACCCGGAGATCAGCATGCCGGCGAGCGCAGCCGCCGGCGCTCACGCGCTCGCGGCGGACACCGCCTTCTGGGTGGCGCTGATCCTCGCCGCCTTCACCATCCTCTTCGGTACCCGGCACCTCGACGCCGCCGAGCACCATGAGGGCATGGTGGCGGCGATCGCCTTCGAGTCGCTGGTCAAGCTGGTCGCCTTTGTGGCGGTCGGCCTGTTCGTCACCTATGGCATGTACGACGGCGTGGCCGACATCTTCTCGCGCGCGCGGGGCGAGCCGAAGCTCGCGCCGCTGCTGGCGCCGCTGGAGGGGGTAGCGGGCGGTTACGCGAGCTGGGTGTGGCTGACTGTTCTTTCAATGCTGGCGATCATGTTCCTGCCCCGGCAGTTCCAGGTGGCGGTGATCGAGAACAAGAACGAGCGGCACCTCAACAAGGCGATCTGGCTGTTCCCGCTGTACATGCTGGCGATCAACCTGTTCGTGCTGCCGATCGCCTTCGGCGGCAACCTGCACTTCGCCACCGGCACGGTGGACGCGGACACCTACGTGCTGACCCTGCCGATGGCCGCCCGGCAGGAAGGGCTCGCGCTGCTGGTGTTCATCGGCGGCCTGTCTGCGGCGACCGGCATGGTGATCGTGGAGACGATCGCGCTCTCGACCATGGTGTGCAATGACCTGGTGATGCCGGTGCTGCTGCGCCTGAAGGGGCTGCGCCTCGCGGAGCGGCGCGACCTGACCGCGCTGCTGATCGGCATCCGGCGCGGCGCGATCCTGCTCATCCTGCTGCTGGGCTACCTCTACTTCCGCCTCGCGGGCGAAGCCTACGCGCTGGTGTCGATCGGCCTGATTTCCTTCGCCGCGGTCGCGCAGTTCGCGCCCGCGCTGCTGGGCGGCATCTTCTGGAAGGGCGGCACGCGGCGCGGCGCGCTGGCGGGACTGCTCGCCGGTTTCGCGGTCTGGTGCTACACACTGCTGCTGCCCGCGATCGCGCGCTCGGGCTGGCTGCCGCTCGGCCTGGTGGAGCAGGGGCCCTACGGCATCGCGCTGCTCAAGCCGCTGGAGTTGTTCGGGCTGGCGGGCCTGGACCAGATCACGCACGCGATGCTCTGGAGCATGATTGCCAACATCGGCGCCTACGTCGCCGTCTCGCTGGCGGGGGCGCAGAGCGCGGACGAAACGCGCCAGGCGAGCCTGTTCGTGGACGTGTTCCGCCAGAGCGGCGAGGCGGGCGGGGCGCGCTTCTGGCGCGGCACGGCATCCGCGCCCGACCTCTATGACCTGCTCGCGCGCTTCCAGGGGCCTGCGGCCGCCGAGGCGGCCTTGACCGAATATGCGCAGGCGCGCGGGCTGCGCTGGCCGGACGAGGCCTTCGTCGCGGACGCGGAGTTCGTCCATTACGTCGAGGTGCAGCTGGCGGGCGCGATCGGCGCAGCCTCGGCGCGGGTCATGATCCGCTCGGTGGTGAAAGAGGAGGCGCTCACGATCGAGGAGGTACGGGAAATCCTCGACGAAGCCTCGCAGGTGGTCGTCACAAGCCACCGCCTGGAGCAGAAGTCGAAGGAACTCGAGCAGGCAACGGAGGAGCTGCGCACCGCCAACGAGCGCCTGAAGGAGCTCGACCGCCTGAAGGACGATTTCGTCGCGACGGTGTCGCACGAGCTGCGCACGCCGCTGACCTCGATCCGCACCTTCTCGCAGATCCTGCGCGACCAGCCGGACCTCGAGCCCGCCGAGCGCGCGCGGCAGCTCGGCATCGTCATCAAGGAGAGCGAGCGGCTGACGCGCCTCATCAACCAGATCCTGGACGTCTCCAAGCTCGAGTCAGGCAACGTGGAGTGGCATCCCGGGCCGGTCGACATGAAGGAGATCGTCGAGGACACGGTGGCCGCGATGAGCGAGCTCGCCCGGGAGAAGGGAATCGAGTTGCGCACCCAGGTGCCAGAGCGCGTGCCTACCGTGAAGGCCGACCTCGACCGCATCGTGCAGGTCATGCTCAATCTGCTCTCCAACGCGGTGAAATTCAGCGATGCGGGCAGCGGCCGCGTCGAGGTGGCGTTGTCGCAGGCCGAAGGCTTCGTGCAAGTGGACGTGCGCGACAACGGGCCGGGCATCGCTCCGGCCGACCAGGAAGCGATCTTCGAGAAATTCCGCCAGGCGGCGGATCCCCAGATGGGGAAACCCCAGGGCAGCGGCCTGGGCCTGCACATCTGCAAGCGAATCGTCGAGCGCCTCGGCGGACGCATCTGGATCAGCGGCGTGGCGGGTAGAGGCGCCTGCATTTCGTTCACGCTGCCGCTATCGTCGGGATAGCGTGCTCGGGTCGCGGTCGAGCTCGAAGGATCGAGGCGTGCCCCCTTGGCATGTGTCACCGCTGAGCATGGTCGCCCGGCCCGCGCGCGCCTGGGTCCGGATACGTGACGCGCGGCCGGCATGGACGCAGTCGTTGCTGGGCCATGCTCTGCCGTTGACGCTTTTGCCCGCAACCGCGTGGCCGCTGGGGCGGTTCTGGACTTCTGCGCCAAGCACGTTCGGTTTGGGGGACGTTCTTTCGGGATTCCTTGCGACACTGCTGCTGACGCCAACCTGCCTTCTGCTCGTCGCGGGCGCACTCTTCGCGCTCGCGCCCTTTTTTGCATCGCAACGTAGTTGGGACCGCTCGGTCGCCGTGGCGACCTACGCGAGCACGCCGGTACTGCTTTCCGGGGCGTTGCTGGTGTACCCCATGCTCGTTATCGCGAGCCTTGCCGCGCTCGTGCACAGCCTCGTGCTCTGCAATTCCGGCCTTCGAGTCGTGCTTGGGTGCCCTTCGCAGGATTGCCCGACGTTTGTCGCGGCTGCGTCGGTTGTTTCGGGCGCGGGATCGTTAGGGTTGGGCGCGTTGTGCAGTGCAATAGGCTGGCTCTAATTTGCAGCAACGTAAGGGTGGTGTAAGTATGTGCGTCGGATACTCTGGTTGTTGGTCTTTGCAGGTTCCATTCATTGAGGGGAGGCAATCTTGGAACTCTCGGAAAAGCACAAGGAATACTGGCGGAAGAACGTCACCATGACAATCATCCTCATGGTGATCTGGGCGGTCGTGACCTTCGTGGTCGGGTACTACGCTCGCGATCTTTCGTTCAATTTCTTCGGCTGGCCGTTCTCGTTCTGGATGGGTGCGCAGGGTGCGCTGGTGATCTACGTGGTCATCATCGGCTTTTACGCCTGGTACATGAACAAGCTTGATCAGGAATACGGCGTCGCCGAAGGAGACGAATAATGGCCACCAAGGCGCAAGCGCAATCCGACTTTTACCGCACCCTCAAGAGGTCCTACTCGTTCTACACCGGAGGCTTCATCGCCTTCATCATCGTGCTCGCCATCGCCGAGCAGATGGGGCTGCCGAGAAACTGGATCGGCTACCTGTTCCTGGCAGCGACGATCGGCCTGTACGCCGGAATCGGCATCATGAGCCGAACGGTAGACGTGGCCGAGTATTACGTGGCCGGACGGCGCGTGCCCGCGATTTTCAACGGCATGGCGACCGGTGCCGACTGGATGAGCGCAGCCTCGTTCATCGGCATGGCCGGTACCCTGTACCTGACAGGCTACGGCGGACTTGCCTTCGTGATGGGTTGGACTGGCGGGTATTGCCTCGTGGCGCTGTTCCTCGCGCCATACCTGCGCAAGTTCGGCCAGTTCACGATTCCGGACTTCCTCGGCGCGCGCTTTGGCGGCCATATTCCGCGCTTCGTCGGGGTTCTGTGCGCAATTCTGTGTTCTTTCACCTACGTTGTGGCGCAAATCTACGGCGTTGGCCTGATCACGACGCGCCTGGTGGGCGTGCCGTTCGAGCTGGGGATCTTCCTCGGGCTTGGCGGCATCCTGGTGTGCTCGTTCCTGGGTGGGATGCGCGCGGTGACCTGGACGCAGGTCGCGCAGTACATCATCTTGATCATCGCGTACCTGATTCCGCTCGTCTGGCTTTCGGTAAAGCACACCGGCTTCCCGATCCCGCATGTCGTCTACGGCAAGGTGCTGGAGAAGGTGACGGCGCGCGAAGAAGAGCTGATGAAGGACGCAAAGGAAAACGAAGTCCGCAAGATTTTCACCGACCGGGCTGCGGCGGCGCGCGAGAAGCTCAAGGACGTGCCGAAGGCCTACGAGGCGGATAAGGCGGCGGGCATGAAGAAGGTCGAGGAATTGAAGGCGCAGAACGCGCCCGCTGACAAGATTGCGGCGGCGGAGAAGGCGATCCCGGCGAATGTAGACGCGGCAAAAGCGGCCTACACGCGTGAAGTGGGCCTCGCTGCCCGCGGCGCGCCGATCAGCCGGCATGCCGAGGCCTTCCCGGGCAAGGACGATAAGGCGCGAGACGCCAGCCGGCGCAACTTCCTTGCTCTCATCTTCTGCTTGATGGTGGGTACGGCGGCTCTGCCGCACATCCTGATGCGCTACTACACCACGCCCAGCGTTAGGGAAGCGCGCTCGTCGGTGACCTGGTCATTGTTCTTTATCTTCCTGCTGTACTTTTCTGCGCCCGCGCTTGCGGTGCTGGTGAAGTTCGAGGTCTATACGGTGCTGGTCGGCACGCACTTCGATAAGCTGCCAGCCTGGGTGCAGGCGTGGCGCTCGGTCGACGCTGCGCTGCTGAGCGTAACCGACATCAATGGCGACGGAATCCTGCAACGCGCGGAGATCGCGATCGGCGGCGACATCGTCGTGCTGGCGACGCCGGAAATCGCCGGGCTGCCGTACGTGATCTCCGGCCTCGTGGCGGCGGGTGGTCTCGCGGCGGCGCTGTCGACCGCCGACGGCCTGCTGCTGACCATCGCCAACGCGCTGTCACATGACCTCTACTACAAGATGATCGACCCGGGCGCGTCGACCTACAAGCGCGTTACGATCTCGAAGGTGCTGCTGCTGGTAGTGGCCCTGGCGGCGGCCGCAGTCGCAAGTCAGAAGCCGGCCGACATCTTGTTCCTGGTGAGTGCTGCCTTCTCGTTCGCGGCGGCGGCATTCTTTCCAGCGCTGGTACTCGGAATATTCTGGAAGCGAGCCAATAAGTGGGGTGCGACGCTGGGCATGCTGGCCGGAATCGGGATCACCTTCTACTACATGGCGTCGACGCAGCCCTGGCTGCGCGGAATTTTCAACGTAACGAAGCCGGTGGAGTTGTGGTGGGAGATTCAGCCCATTTCCGCAGGACTGTTCGGCATCCCGCTCGGCTTCCTCGTGATCATCGTCGTCAGCCTGTTGACACCGGCCCCGGATCGGGAAACCCAGGAGCTTGTGGACCACGTGCGGTATCCCCATCTCAAGGGCGATATCAACACCAACGCGACCTGATCCACTGGCGCTTTAAAAAGGGAGGCCCGCGCACCGCGCGGGCTTCCTTTTTTGGACTTGAGCATCCATGCAACCCGAACTTCTGGCGATTGTCGTCGCTAAGGCGCTTGCCGAACTGGTCGGGATGTTTCTCCTCGGGCGCGGCCTGCTCTATGTGCTGGCGGGGGATAAGCGTGACAAGAACCTGTTCTACCAAGTGCTTTGCGTGGTCACCAATCCGGCGATCCGGGCGGTGCGCTGGATCACGCCCGGGGTCGTCATCGACCGACACGTGCCGTATGTCGCCTTCCTGCTCGTCGTGTGGATCTGGTTGGCGATCGTATTCCTTGTGATCCCAGAGGTGTGCGGCGGCGGCAAGGTGGACTGCGCGCCGCTGCTGGAGCGGCACCGGGCCGAGTGACCGGGGTGGTCAGGGTGTGCCGGCGCCGAAGTCGCGTTCCATCTGGGCCGCGACCTTGGGATCGAAGCCCTTGATGCGCTCGTACTCCGCGTTGACCTTGTCCTTACGCCCGAGTTTCGCCCAGACGGCGGCAAGGTAGTAGCCAGCATAGGGATTCATAGGCTGCAGGCGCGCGGCCTCGGTGAAGCGCGCGGCGGCCTCCTCATAGCGGCCGAGCTTATCCAGCGACAGTCCCATCCCGTACCACGCGCGGTCGAGGGACGGGTTGTGCCTGATCGCGTCGCCGAACTTGTCGAGCGCCCTCTCGTGTCTGCCCGCGCGCTGCAGCAGAAAGCCGAGATTGAAGGCCGAATCGGCGTCGTCCGGCTGCAAGGCGAGCGCACGTTCAAATAGCGCAATGCCTTCGTCCAGGCGCCCCCCTTCGGCCTTCAGGTAGCCGGCGATCTTCAGGGCGGGCTTGTGGCGAGGGTCTTCGTGCAGTGCGAGCTCCAGAAACTCCATCGCGCGCGCGCGCACGCCGAAGATCAGCAGGAATTGCGCGTATCGATAGAAAAAGAAGGTGCGCAGCGAGCTGCTCATGGAATCGATCTTACCGCGTGTTCACCGGCCTACGCCGGGCGGACGCCGCTATTCCGAAGATTCCCCGATTGCGCCGGGCGGGATCAAGCGCCATTCGTGACCGCATTTGAGACATTGGACGCCCGAGGAAGAGACCAGCTTGAAGCGGGCATAGATGCCACAGCGGGAGCAAGTAGCGTGCTCACCCAGCGTTTCAGCCTCCACGACGATGCGCTGGTAGCGGATCAGGCCGTGAATGGCGCCCGCGGCCGCGGCGGCGACGACGAGGCTGTAGGCAAGGAACCTCGCGGCCGATCCGCGAATCAGGATTTCTTCAATGCACGCAGCGACGGTGACTGCGCAGAGTACGGCGGTCACGAGCCAGGCATGGCCTTCGAGGAGACGGCGCTCGTACCAGCGCGCAAAGCCCAGCTTCCGAATGCTGTCTGCAGGCTCCACCCGCAGATTATCTCCCGCTGTCCGCGTGAGCGCTCTGCTACACTGCACGTCCTGGCGCACCCGGAGAGATGGCCGAGCGGCTTAAGGCGCACGCTTGGAAAGCGTGTGTACGCTAATCACGTACCGTGGGTTCGAATCCCACTCTCTCCGCCAGACCTTCCCCGTTGAACCGGTTCCGGCGCGCGTGCCCCCGGCGCTGCAGCCAGGCGCAGGTCTTCGGCTGGCGCCGGCGGCGGAAGCGCAGCTGCGCGGTGGGGTCGAGCCTCTGCGAGCCCGAGAGGTCCTGCGTGAACTGGCGCAGCGCCTCGGTCGCCATCTGCACGTAGCCCGCCGCAGCGCGGTTGGCGGCCTCCTGCACGTCGGCACCCGGCGCGAGCTTCCGCAGGTCGTTGAGCACTTCCTGCGTGATGCGGTCCTCCTCTGCGGCGAGGCGCTCCTTCTCCGCCTTCTTCTGGTCCTTGTTCAGCGCCGTGTTCTCGTCCACCCGGTCGTAGGCGTCGCGTGCGTCCTGCAGCCGCTGCTGCAGCCGGTTCATCTCGGCGGCGTTGCCGCCGCGCTGGCGCTCGTCGGCGATGAGCTGGCGCGCGCCGAGCGCCGCCGTCAGGGCCTTGGCGTCGCCACGCCGCGCGTCGATGAGACCCGTGCCGCGCACCAGGACCTCGCGGCTCTTCAGGTCGCGGCCCGCCTGCTGCATGGCATCGAGCACGCGGATGAAGTACTTGCCGACCTTGATCGAGGTGCCCACGTCGAACGTGCCGTGCAGGTAGTGCGAGATGTAGCCCTTCTGCTCGATGAGCGACTGGCGCGCAAAATCCTCGTCGATGGTCACCTTGCCGGTCGAGGGTCGCGGGCCGAGTAGGGTGCGCGCGTTGATCGAGCGTCCGGAGGACTGCACCGAGTCGACGACGTGGTTGATCGCCGCCTGCGTGAGGTAGGCCTCGGCGGCGAAGTAGAGCGCGCGCGATTGCGCGGCACGCATCTGCGACTCGATCTCCGCCCGGGCCGACCCTGTCGCCTTCGCGAGCGCGTCCTTGAGGCCGATGATCTCGCGCAGCGCCTCCTCGTACAGCCGGTTGCGCGTGGTGCGGTCCGCATCCACCGAATCGGGGCGCAGGCCGAGCTCCGCGGCCGCGCTGGGCAGTCGGTCCTGCACCGCCTTCTCCAATTCGGCGTGCCGCTGGTCGACGCGGTTGAGCAGGTCCTGGAGCCGCGAACGCATCGCCGGGTCCTTGGCGCCCGCGAGCGTGTCAGAGACGTGCTGCTTCCAGGCAGCCTCGTCCATGTTGCGCCGCGCCTGCATCTGCGCGTAGCCCTCCTGCGTCCAGGTGTCGGAGGCGCCGCCGCGGCCGATGTCGTCGAACACGGGCCGCGTGTAGATGTTGGTGTCGAAGCGCGCCGCCGCCTCGCCGCCGCCGAAGCCGACCGCGGTGCGCCAGGCAGCGCCGAAGCGCGCGTTGAAGAGGATCACAGCGAGTTCGGCTTTCGGGCCGGAGAACGACAGATCGTAGTCGCTGGTGAGGTTGACCGAGCCCAGCGCCTGGAAGTCCGCGCCGAGCTCGGCGCGAATCTCTCGCAGCAGCCCGTTCACCACCTGGCCGCGCAGGTTGACGAGGTCCTGCATCTGCGTATCGGTGATCTTGCCGGCCTTGTGCGCCTTGCGCGCCGCGTCCCAGCTGCCGCCGAACTGCTCGCGCAGCATGCGCCCGGAGTAGGAGTCGGCGAGGCGCTGGTTGGCCTGCTCGGCGTTCCAGCGCTCGTATCGCGCGGCCGAGTCGAGTGTCTGCGACACCCGCCCGCCTCCGCCGCGCAGGTCCGGCCCCGGGCCGTGCGCCGCCTTGAGCATGCCGACGGTGGCCAGGTTGCCGACGAAATCCTCCTGCGAGATCGCGTTGCCGCTGACCAGGCGATCCAGGCCGGTGAGGAGAGCGGCTTCGCCGACCACCATCGCCGCGCCGGTCGCCAGCTGGAACGCGGTGTACGCACCGGCGCCCGCGATCCGGTCGCCCAGCGCGCGCGCCGCCGCCGTGCGCGCCGTGCCCATAGCGCCGCCGCCCACGCCGAGCGCGCCGATCACCGCGAGGTTGTGCGCGAACTCGCTGCCGAAGGCGCCGAGGCCCCAGGCCGAGTTGTCCAGCACGAGCGTCGGGTCGAGGAGCGTGCTCGCCGCG
The DNA here is from genome assembly GCA_041904885.1 of Burkholderiales bacterium. Lineage (GTDB taxonomy): Bacteria > Pseudomonadota > Gammaproteobacteria > Burkholderiales > SG8-39 > RBG-16-66-20. Next base: position 2,348 of record JAYRND010000098.1, on the reverse strand, counting down.
CGCGAGGTGACGGTGAAGAGCGCCGCCTCGACCGTCTTGCCGGCTGCCCATGTGCCGGCCACGCCGACCACCTCGAGCACGCTCCGGGCGGCCATTAGCTCGGCGAGGCCGGAGCGCGCGACGACGCTGCCCGCAATGCGCGAGGAGAAGCCGCCGGGCAGCACGACGGTGGCGGCGAGCTCGGCCGCCTTGCGCAGGTTGACGTACTTGTCGACCGTGTACTGCTTCGCGAAGTCGGTGCCGGCGGTGGTGACGCGGATCAGGTCCTCGGTCGCGCCGCGCGGGATCACATACCGCCCGTCGCGCAGGAAGCCCGCGTCGGTGAGGATCTGGCGGTCCTCCGCCGACAGGTCGGAGGGCGGGCGGTGCCCGGCGCGGATCAGCGCCGGGTGCAGCGCCGCGTCGGCCGCGCTGGCGGCGTCGAGTTCCGCTCTCGCGCCCTCGCGCAGCCACTTGATCCGGGTCGAGCGCACCGGGCCGAGCGAGGTCCAGTCGGCGTTGACGTAGTCGACGTAGGCGTCGATCTGCCCGGCGAGCTGCGCCTCGCGCAGGCCGACGAGCGAGCGGAAGAAGGCCTGCGGGTCGCCCGACTTGCCGGCGCGCTCTAGGTCCGATCGCAGCCAGCCGATGCGCTGGCTTTCCATCTGCGCGTAGCGCTCGCGCGACTTCTGCAGGTGGCCTTCGCCGGTGCCGGTGAGGTCGTTGAACATGTAGCTCTGCCCTTCCGCCTTGTAGGCGTCCGCCTCGAAGCGGTAGCTCTGCTGCAGGGTCTGGCGCCGCGCATCGCCGCTCAGCCGCGGATCCTCCATCACCACCTGCGCGCGGCGGCGTTCGAGGTATTCCTGCTCGTTGGAGACGATCATCGTGTCCAGCCAGCTGTCCGGGTTCTCCGCGCGCGCGCGCTGCGTTTGCCGGTCGCTGCGCGCGTTGTTGAGCCGGCCGGCGGTACTGCGGCCGAAGTCGAGTTTGATGTCGTCCCAGTTGCGGCCGTCTTTCTGGTTGAAGCCGTTCAGATCGCGCTCGATGCTCCAGAGCTCCGCGGTGCGCGGCGAGACGTTGCGCGTGCCGCCGATGCGCATCATCACGTCGATGTTGCCCGGCCGGTCGAGCTCGATGTCACGCAGCGCGTCGCGCTCGGCGCGCAGCGCGTCGACCTCGGCGAGGCGCTGATCGAGGCGCTGGCGCGCGTCGCCCTTCAGCACGCCCTCGCCCAGCCCGGCGAATTCCTTGCGGATCTCGGCGGTCTTCTCGGCGATGCGCCGGGTCAGGTCGCCGAGGCTCGAGGTGACGCGCTGCTCGCGCTGCCCCTCGGGGAGGGCGGCGAGGTCGAGCTCCATACCCAGGCGCGAGCCCTCGCGCAGCCGCTGCAGGGCGTCGTCGTAGTCCCCGCCGAGGTCGGCTTGGGGATTGTTCGCGCGCGCGTTGATCACGGCCCGTAGCAGGCTGCGCTGGCTCTCCATCAGCTCGTTCAGGCCGTTGCGCAGCGGCGCCGCGACCGAGGTCAGGAACGCATTGCCGGCGGCGCGCTGGCTCGCGGACACGTCGGTACCGGCGAGCCGGCGCGACACCATCGAGGCGAGCGCCTGCCCGTCCGACAGGCGGCGCAGCGTGATGTCCGCGCTCGCGCCGCCGAACCCGGCCAGTTCGCGATTGATCGCCTGGGAGGCGATGTCGAGGCGCCCGGAGTGCAGCGCTTGGCGCGCGATACCTCTGTAGCCCTCGGTGGGCGGTTTCCCGGTGGCGCCAAGCGATTGCTGCCATTCGGCGACGCGCCGCGCCTGCTGATCCGCGGCGTCGAGCGCCCTGCTGACGATCCGGACCTGCTCGGGCGGCAGGTTGCTGTCGGGACCGAGGCGATTGCGCGCCGCAGTGATGCGCTGCGCCAGCGCCGCCGGGTCCTTGCCCGAGGCCGCCAGCGCGTCGATCGCCGCAAGGTCGACCTGCGACTGCAGCGCGGCGACCTGCCTGAAGTCGTTGCCGGCGGCGCGGATGGCCGAATTGCCGAGCGCGTCGACAAGGTCGGCGCGGCCCTCGAGCGCGAAACCGTCCAGCGCGAGCGCGATGGCGGCCGGCCTCGCCTCGGTCGGAATCGTCTCCAGCAGCTTGGCCGGATCGGCGGTTGCCTGCGACAGCATCTGCAGTCGCAGCTTCTCGCCCTGGAGCATGGCGTCGTTCGGCGCGCGCGTGGCGGCCTCGGTCGCGACCTTGAGCGCTTCGGCGGCCTGACCGGCGGCTTCGAGGGCGTGAACCAGCGGCACGGCGTGGGTGGCGACGCGTTGCGGTTCGCGTTCCGCCGCGAACGCGCTGCGCAGGGTGCTCAAGCGCTCGGCCTTCAGCTTCTCGATGTC
>JAYRND010000097.1:0-14690 GCA_041904885.1 Burkholderiales bacterium | reverse complement strand
CTCCTCCTTGCCGATGCCGCAGCCGAGCGCCGTGATCAGCGTGGCGATTTCCGCCGAGCCGAGCAGCTTGTCGAAGCGCGCCTTCTCGACGTTGAGGATCTTGCCCTTGAGCGGCAGGATGGCCTGGAAGCGGCGGTCGCGGCCCTGCTTGGCGGAGCCGCCCGCCGAGTCGCCCTCCACGAGATACAGCTCGCACTGCGCCGGGTCCTTCTCCTGGCAATCGGCCAGCTTGCCCGGCAGTCCCAGGCCGTCCAGCACCCCCTTGCGGCGCGTCATCTCGCGCGCCTTGCGGGCCGCCTCGCGCGCCGCCGCCGCCTCGACGATCTTGGCGGTGATGGTGCGCGCGTCCGCCGGACGCTCGTCGAGATACTCTCGCAGCTTCTCGGCCACCAGCTCCTCGACCGCGGGCCGCACCTCAGAGGAGACGAGCTTCTCCTTGGTCTGCGAGGAGAACTTCGGCTCGGGCACCTTCACCGACAGCACGCAGGCGAGGCCTTCGCGCATGTCGTCGCCGGTCGTCTCGATCTTCGCCTTCTTGGCGATCTCGTGCTCCTCGATGTACTTGTTCAGCACGCGTGTCATCGCCGCGCGCAGTCCCGTCAGGTGCGTGCCGCCGTCCTTCTGCGGGATGTTGTTGGTGAAGCACAGCACGCTCTCCTGGTAGGAGTCGTTCCACTGCATCGCCACGTCCACCGAGATGCCGTCCTTCTCGCCGCCGCCCGAGAACACGGTCGGGTGGAGCACCGTCTTGGAGCGGTTCATGTACTCGACGAATCCCTGCACCCCGCCGGAGAAGGCGAAGTTTTCCTGCTTGCCCGCGCGCTGGTCGACCAGGACGATCCTGACGCCGTTGTTCAGGAACGAGAGCTCCCGCAGGCGGCGCGCGAGGATGTCGTAGTGGTAGTCAACCACCCCGAAGATGCTGCGTGAGGCGAGGAAATGCACTTCGGTCCCGCGCTTCTCGGTAGTGCCGGTGACCCGCAGCGGGCCGGTCGCCGAGCCGTCCGCGAACTCGATCTGGTGCACCTTGCCGTCGCGCCAGATGGTGAGGCGCAGCCAGCCCGAGAGCGCATTGACCACCGACACGCCTACGCCGTGCAGGCCGCCCGAGACCTTGTAGCTGTTGGCGTCGAACTTGCCGCCGGCGTGCAGCTCGGTCATCACGATCTCGGCGGCCGAGCGCTTCTGCTCGTCGTCCTCCTTCACGCCGGTCGGGATGCCGCGGCCGTTGTCGAGCACGGAGACCGAGTTGTCGGTGTGGATGGTGAGCACGATCTCGTCGCAGAAGCCGGCCAGCGCCTCGTCGACCGCGTTGTCCACGACCTCGAACACCATATGGTGCAGCCCGGTGCCGTCGGAGGTATCGCCGATGTACATCCCGGGGCGCTTGCGCACCGCCTCCAGGCCCTTCAGGACCTTGATGCTGTCCGAGCCGTAGTCGTTGGCGTCGGGCGCCGGCTTGTCCACGTCTTCCGCCATCAGATCCTCATCGGCATGACCACGTACTTGAAGTCCGCCTCGCTCGGAAAGCTCATCAGCGCGCTGGAGGCGGCATCGCCGAAAAGGCATTCGAGGTCGGCGCCGCCGACGTTGTTCAGCACGTCCAGGAGGTAGTTCACGTTGAAGCCGATGTCGAGGGAATCGCCCCGGTAGTTCACCTCGATGGTCTCCTCGGCCTCCTCCTGCTCGGTGTTCGAGGAGACGATCTTCAGGCTGCCGTCGGTGAGCACCCAGCGCACCCCGCGGAATTTTTCGTTCGAGAGGATCGCCGCGCGCAGCAGCGCCTGGCGCAGCACTTCCCGGCCGATGGCGAGCTTGTTCTTGTGCCCGCTCGGGATCACCCGCGTGTAGTCCGGAAACTTGCCGTCGACCAGCTTGGACACCAGCTCGACGCCGCCGAACGCGAACGAGGCCTGCGTCGCCGACAATTCGACCGTCACTTCCTGGTCGCTGTCGGCAAGCAGCTTGCCCAGCTCGAGCACCGTCTTGCGCGGCACGATCACTTCCTGGCGCGGCAGCTTGCCCTCGAGCGCCATCGCCGCATAGGCGAGGCGGTGCCCGTCGGTGGCGACCAGCTTCAGGGTCTTGTCCTCGACGACCATCAGCAAGCCGTTCAGGTAGTAGCGGATGTCCTGCTGCGCCATCGCGTACTGGACGAGCCCCAGCAGCCGGCGCAGCGCCTTCTGCGGCAGGGAAAAGCGGGCCGAGTCGCCAGCGGGCCTGGCAAGGCGGGGGAAATCCTCCGCCGGGAGCGTCTGCAGCGCGAATCGGCTCTTGCCTGCCTTGACGAGCAGCCGCTTGTCCTGGCGCTGCAGCGTGACCTCGGCCCCTTCGGGAAGCGCGCGCAGGATGTCCACCCGTTTGCGCGCGCCCACGGTGACTGCCTGCGCTTCCCCGGCCGAGCCGATGGAGCCGCGGGACGTGATCTGGATCTCGATATCCGTGGCGAGGAACGACAGCGCAGAGGCGCCGCGCTCGATCAGGACGTTGGACAGGATCGGCAGCGTATGCCTGCGCTCGATGATGCCGCTGACCGCGGACAGCGGCCCCAGCAGTTCGTCCCGCTTCGCCTTGACCAGAACCATCGTCAATCCTTTTCTTTCTTTATATAACTAGTAATAGCTAATAGAGGCCCCGGGATTCCTGCATAACCCGGATTGCCTTGGCCAGCCATGGACTTGCGCGTCAAAGTCCGCGTGCGCAAGCTGTGGGCGAACCTGTGCATGCTTGTGGGGTGTTTTGGCGCACCGGCCTCTTCGGCTGCTTATCCACAATGCACCCCCATCCATTGCACAGCTTCACCCCTTCAGCACCTGCTCGAGCAAGTGGTAGTCGTGATTCAGCGCCGTGTCCTGCTTGCGCAGGGTGGCGATCGTCCGGCAGGCATGCAGCACGGTCGTGTGGTCGCGGTTGCCGAAGGCCTCGCCGATTTCCGGCAGGCTCATCTGCGTCAGGTCCTTGGCGAGCGCCATCGCCACTTGGCGGGGCCGCGCGATGTTGCGGTTGCGGCGCTTGGAGTGCATGTCCGAAACCTTGATCTTGAAGTATTCGGCGACCGTCTTCTGGATGCCTTCGACGTTGATCTGCCGGTTTGCCACATGCAGGATGTCGCGCAGAGCCTCCCGCGCGAGCTCCAGCGACAGCTCCCTGCCGGTGAAGCGGGCGAAGGCGAGGACCTTCTTCAGCGCGCCTTCCAGCTCTCGCACGTTGGAACGGATGTGCTTGGCGATGAAGAAGGCGATGTCCTCGGCCAGGGCCAGCGCCTCGGCCTCGGCCTTCTTCAGGACGATTGCGACGCGCATCTCGAGCTCCGGCGGCTCGATGGCGACGGTGAGCCCCCAGCCGAAGCGGGAAATCAGGCGCTCCTGCATGCCCGCGATTTCCTTGGGATAGGTGTCGCAGGTGATGACGATCTGCTTGTGGGCCTCGACGAGCGCGTTGAACGCGTAGAAGAACTCCTCCTGCGTGCGGTCCTTGTTGGAGAAGAACTGGATGTCGTCGATCAGCAGCAGGTCCAGGGAATGGTAGTAGCGCTTGAACTCCTCGAAGGACTTCTGCTGGTAGGCGCGCACCACGTCGGTGACGTACTGCTCGGCGTGGATGTAGCGGATGCGCGCCTGCGGGCGCTCGGCGGAGAGCTGGTTGCCGATGGCCTGCAGCAGGTGCGTCTTGCCCAGGCCCACGCCGCCGTAAATGAAGAGCGGGTTGTAGGAAATGCCCGGGTTCTCCGCGACCTGCATGGCGGCCGCGCGCGCCAGCTGGTTGGCCTTGCCGGTGACGAAATTCTCGAAGCTGAAATTGCGGTTAAGGCGCGCCCGGTCGGGCGCCACCGGCGCGGCGGGCCCGCGCGAGGCTTCCGGCGCGGTCGGCCGCCCGGCCGAGGGCGCCGCGGCCGGACTGCTCGCCAATACCAGCCGCAGATCGATGTTGCGGCCGGCGGTTTCGGCGGCCAGGCGCTGGATCGGCGCCGCGAAGCGCTCGCGCACGAGCTCGAGGATGAAGCGGTTGGGCGCTGCGAGCACCAGCGTGGCGGAATCCTGCGCGCCGGCTTGCGGCGCAAGCGGCCGAATCCATGTGTTGAACTGCTGCGCAGGCAATTCCTGCTCCAGACGGCGCAGGCATGCGTGCCAGAGATTCTGCATCGTTTTTGTCGGCCGTGGAGAGCCTCGATTTTACCCTTTCCGCTTCGCCTTATGTGCGTCGCGCGAAAAGAAAAAACGTCCATTTGACAAGGATTCCGCACGCGGGCTCTAATACCGCCCCTTTTTGTGAACGGCCACTCCAATGAAGCAGAAGCGCACGTACCAGCCCTCCAAGACGCGGCGAGCGCGAACGCACGGATTCCTTGTGCGCAGCCGCACGGCGAAGGGCCGCGCTGTTCTGCGCGCCCGGCGCGCCAAGGGGCGCAAGCGCCTCGCCGTGTAGGGCCTCGCCCGAGGTGCTCGTGGAATCCGTGCGGGCATCGATGCGGGCGCGTTTCGGTCTGGGCGCAGGAAAGCGGCTTGCCGGCAAGGCGGACTTCGAGCGCCTGCTGCGCGAGGGCGCGAGGCGGAGCCGGTCGGGCTATACCTTCTACACCTCGGCGCGGGCGGATGGTCCGCCGCGCCTCGGAATGCTCATCACACGCAGGCATGCGGCAAGGGCGACCGTGCGCAACAAATTGAAGCGCTGCATCCGCGAGGCCTTCCGGCTGGAGCAGGCGTCCCTCGGCTCGATCGACGTCCTCGTTCGCCCGCCGCTTGGCGCGCGGCCGGACGCGGCGATGCTGGTCCGCCTGCGCAGCCTGTTCGTGGATCTGGGCAAATGAGGAGCCGATGAGCGCCGTCCTGCGCGCCCTGGTGCGCGCATACCGTTACTTCCTGAGCCCGCTGCTGGCGCCGGCTTGCCGCTTCCACCCGAGCTGCTCTGCCTACGCCGAGGAGGCCCTGGCGCGGCACGGAGCCCTGCGCGGGAGCTGGCTTTCGGCGCGACGTGTTTGCCGGTGCGGCCCCTGGCATCCGGGAGGCTTCGATCCGGTCCCGGGACCGCAGCCAGGCCGCGGGGACGAGTGACCATGGATACCCAGCGCCTGATCCTGTTCTTCATCTTCGGCTTTTCCCTGCTGATGCTGTGGGACGCCTGGGAGAAGGAGCACCGGCCCAAGCCCGTCGCCCAGGCGCCGGCAACCGGCGCCGTACCTACGCCCGCCGCGCAGCCCGCGGGCAAACCCGGGGCGCCGCAGGTTCCGGCCGCCTCGGCCGCCGCGCAGGCCCAGGCGGGCGTGCCGGGCGCCGCCGCCCAGGCCGCGAAGGGCGAAACGATCACGGTTCGCACCGACCTCATGGTCGCCGAGATCGACACCCTCGGCGGCACGCTGAAGCGCGTCGAGCTCCTCAAGCACAAGGACGCTAAGGATCCCTCGAAGAACCTGACGCTGCTCGGCCCCGAGCACCATTACGTGGCGCAGAGCGGTCTCACGGGTGAGGGCGGTCCCAACCATCGCACGCTCTGGGCGGCGCGGCCGGGCAATACCACGCTTGGGCCGGGCGAACCGGCCCTCGAAGTCAGGCTCGACGCGCAGGGCAGGGACGGCGTCGCCGCGACCAAGCTCTACCGCTTCAAGCGCGACAGCTACGTGATCGACGTCGCACTGGAGATCCACAACACGGGCGCCCAGGCGGTGTCGCCCTACGCCTACTTCCAGCTCACGCACGACGGCAAATCTTCGGCGGACGCGAACGCGGTCGCGGAGACCTTCGGCGCGCAGAGCTTCAACGGCTTCGCGGTCTACTCGGAAGAGAAGAAATTCCAGAAGGTCGCGCTCACCGACATCGACAAGGGCAAGACGGACTTCCAGCGCCAGGCGAAGGACGGCTGGTTCGCCTATGTGCAGCACTATTTCGTCGCCGGCTGGGTCCCGGCCGCGGGCGTGCAGCGCGAATACGCGATGGAGAAGCGCGCCGACGGCGTCTACGCCGGCCGCGCGTTGGTGGCGGCGGGCGCCATCGCCCCCGGCGCCGCCGCCACGGTCGCGGTACCGCTGTACGCCGGCCCGCAGGAGCAGAGCCGCCTCGCGGCCGTCGCGCCCGGCTTCGACCTGGTGGTCGACTACGGCTGGCTGACGATCATCGCCTGGCCGCTGTTCTGGCTGCTGGAGAAGTTCCACGGGCTGAGCGGCAACTGGGGCGTCGCCATCATCCTGCTGACGATTCTCATCAAGGTGGTGTTCTTCCCGCTCTCTGCGGCGAGCTACCGTTCGATGGCGAAGATGAAGCTGATCACGCCTCGGCTGCAGAAGATCCGCGAGATGTACGAGCACGACCGGCAGAAGATGAACCAGGCGATGATGGAGCTGTACCGGACCGAGAAGATCAATCCGCTGGGCGGCTGCTTCCCGATCCTGGTGCAGATCCCGGTGTTCATCGCGCTGTACTGGGTGCTGCTGGCGGCGATCGAGCTGCGGCACGCGCCGTTCGTGCTCTGGATCCGCGACCTCTCCGCGCTCGATCCCTACTACGTGCTGCCGATCCTGATGACGGTGACGATGGTCATCCAGACCAAGCTCAATCCCGTGCCGCCGGACCCGGTGCAGGCGAAGGTGATGCAGTTCATGCCCTTCATCTTCAGCATCTTCTTCTTTTTCTTCCCGGCCGGGCTGGTGCTGTACTGGCTCGTCAACAACATCCTTTCCATCCTCCAGCAATGGCAGATCCAGCGCATGTTCGACCGCGACAAGCCTGCCCATGCCAAGCGGTGAGACGGGCCCGGCTCCGCTAGGCGGAGACACGATCGCCGCGGTGGCGACCCCGCCCGGTCGCGGCGGCATCGGCATCGTGCGGATCTCCGGCGCACGGGTGCCGCAGATCGCGGCGGCAATGCTCGGCCGGCTACCGGCCCCGCGCAGGGCGCTCCACGCGGTATTCCGCGATGCCCGCGGCGGCGCGCTGGACGAGGGCATCGCGCTGCACTTTCCGGCGCCCGGCTCCTATACGGGCGAGCACGTGCTCGAGCTGCAGGGCCACGGCGGGCCGGTGGTGCTCCACGAGATATTGCGCGCCGCCCTGGACGCGGGCGCGCGCGCGGCCGAGCCCGGGGAGTTCACGCGCCGCGCGTTCCTCAACGGCAAGCTCGACCTCGCGCAGGCCGAGGCGGTCGCCGACCTGATCGACGCGGCAAGCCGGGAAGCGGCGCGCTCGGCGCTACGCTCTCTCGCGGGGGAATTCTCCGCGGCGATCCGCGTGCTCGTCGGGCAGCTGACCGAGCTGCGCGCGCTCACGGAGGCGATGCTCGACTTTCCCGAGGAGGAGCTGGACAGCCTGCATCGCGCCGACGCCGAGCGGCGCCTGGCGCGGCTGCAGGCCGCGCTCGAGGACGTGCTGGCCAAGAGCCGGCAGGGCAGCCTGATGCGCAGCGGCATCCACGTGGTGCTCGCCGGCCGCCTGAACGTGGGCAAATCGAGCCTGCTGAACCGCTTGGCGGGCGAGGAGCGCGCGATCGTCACTGCCGTCCCGGGGACCACGCGCGACGCTTTGCGCGAGCCCATCCAGATCGATGGCGTGCCGATCGTGGTGGTCGACACCGCGGGCCTGCGCGAGTCCGCCGACGAGATCGAGCGCATCGGCATGGCGCGCACTCGCAGCGAGCTCGAGCGCGCCGACGTGGTGCTGGAAGTGCTGGAGGCGGGCCGCATGGAAGCGCCCGAAGGCGGGCTGCCCGCCGCGGCAAGCCGCATTACCGTCGTCAACAAGATCGACCTGGTGGCGGGGGCTGCACCCGGGCGCCACGGCGAGGCGATCCATGTATCGGCGAAGACCGGAGCGGGGCTGGACGAGCTGCGCCGCGCGCTGCTGGAGGCGGCGGGCTGGAGCTCGCGCGGGGAATCCGTCTTTCTCGCTCGCGAGCGGCACCTGCGGGCGCTCGAGGCGGCGCGTGCCCACCTTGCCGCCGCCGGCGCACAGCAGGCGCAGTGGGAGTTCTTCGCCGAGGAGCTGCGCCTGGCGCAAGAATCACTCGGTTCGATCACGGGGCGCGTGAGCGCAGACGACCTGCTTGGCGAGATCTTCGCGCGCTTTTGCATCGGTAAATAGCTGTGGCTAAAGGAAAATAAATGCCCCGCGGCGGCGCCGAACCGGCGCGGTAAAATCACGCCCAAGAGGAACCCATCGGCCCGGCGCGACCCAGGGCCGTTTTGCTTTTCAGGAGCACGCTTGATGACCGACCGCAGTTCCCCCCCTTCCGAACCCTCGCGCGCCCCCGGCTGGGTGCGCCACCGCAGGCTGCTGGACTGGGTCGGCGAGATGGCGCGGCTCGCCAAGCCCGACCGCGTGGTCTGGTGCGACGGCTCCCAGGCCGAGTACGACCGCCTGTGCGGCGAGCTGGTCGATGCGGGCACCTTCATCCGTCTGAACGAGAAACTGCGCCCCGGGAGCTACCTGGCGCGCTCGAACCCGACCGACGTCGCGCGCATGGAGGACCGTACCTTCATCTGCTCGGCGAAGAAGGACGACGCGGGCCCGACCAACAACTGGATCGACCCGGCCGAGATGCGCGGCAATCTGGGCCGGCTGTTTGATGGCTGCATGCGCGGGCGCACCATGTACGTGGTGCCCTTTTCCATGGGCCCGATCGGCTCGCACATCGCGCAGATCGGCGTGCAGGTTTCCGATTCGGCCTATGTCGCGGTCAACATGAAGCTCATGACGCGCATGGGCCGCGCGGTCGTCGAATACCTCGGCGAGGACGGCGCGTTCGTGCCCTGCGTGCATTCGGTCGGCGCGCCCTTAGTTGACAAGTCCGGCGCCCGGCGCGAGGACGTGCCCTGGCCGTGCAACGAGAAGGAAAAGTGGATCGTCCATTTTCCAGAGACCCGCGAGATCTGGTCCTTCGGTTCAGGCTATGGCGGCAACGCGCTCCTGGGCAAGAAGTGCCTGGCGCTGCGCATCGCCTCGGTGATGGCGCGCGACGAAGGCTGGCTCGCCGAGCACATGCTGATCCTGGGCCTGGAATCCCCCGCCGGCGAGAAGCACTACGTATCGGCGGCATTCCCGAGCGCCTGCGGCAAGACCAATTTCGCGATGCTGATCCCGCCCGCGGCCTTCGCCGGCTGGAAGGTGACGACGATTGGCGAGGACATCGCGTGGATCAAGCCGGGGCCGGACGGCAGGTTCTACGCCATCAATCCGGAGGCGGGCCTGTTCGGGGTGGCGCCGGGAACATCGGAAGCCACGAACCCCAACGCGATGAAGACGCTGCGCGCGAACGTCATCTTCACCAACGTAGCGCTGACGCCCGATGGCGACGTGTGGTGGGAGGACATGACCAAGCAGCCGCCGGCGAAGCTCATCGACTGGCAGGGCAAGGAATGGACGCCGGGCTGCGGGCGCCCGGCCGCGCACCCGAACGCGCGCTTCACGGTCGCCGCCGCGCAGTGCCCGTCCATGGATCCGAGCTGGGAGGATCCCAAGGGCGTGCCGATTTCCGCGTTCATCTTCGGCGGCCGGCGCTCAAGCACCGTGCCGCTCGTGGTCGAGGCGCCGAGCTGGGAAGACGGCGTGTACATGGGCGCGACGCTCGGCTCCGAGACGACGGCGGCGATCACCGGCAAGGTCGGCGTGGTGCGGCGCGACCCGATGGCGATGCTCGCGTTCTGCGGCTATCACGTGGGCGACTATTTCGCGCACTGGCTGAAGATGGGCAAGGCGGTGTCCCGCCCGCCACGGATTTTCCGCGTCAACTGGTTCCGCAAGGATGCCGGCGGCAAGTTCATCTGGCCGGGCTTCTCCGAAAACATGCGCGTGCTGAAATGGATCGTCGACCGCTGCGGGGGCCGCGCGCAGGGCGTGGAGACCGCGCTCGGGGTGATCCCGCGCTACGAGGATCTCAACTGGGCCGGGCTGGAGCGCTTCGAGCGCTCGCGCTACGAGGAGATCGCGCGCGTGGATGAGAAGGCCTGGGGCGAGGAGCTGAAGTCCCACGACGAGCTGTTCGGCAAGCTCGCCGGGCACCTGCCCGCGGCGCTGGAATCGCGCCGCGGCAGCATGCACCAGAAGCTCGCGGCCTAGCTTTTCGCTCTCACCAGGCGCAGCGCCAGCAGCGCGGCGGCGATCGACAGCGCGGCCGCCGCTGCGAAGACGGCCGGCGACTTCGCGACTTCGAGCAACGCGCCGCCCGCGGTCAAGCCCACGCCGACGCCGGCGAGCAGGCCCGTCGAGGACCAGGTGAATGCCTCGGTCGAATGCTCGGGACGCGAGCTCTTCGCCACCAGCATCGACTGCACGATGAGCGCAGGTGCCATGGCGATGCCGGCGGCGAGGCACCACAGGCCGAACGCCCAGAACGGCGCGAGCAGCGCGAGCGGCGCGACGCCGAGGCCCATCACCGCAAGCATCAGGGAGAACTGGCGCGGCAGCGGCAGCGGCCAGTGCCGGCTGCCGTACACGAGGCCGCCGGCCGCGCTGCCCACGCTCATCACGCCGAGCAGGACGCCCGCCAGCGCGGGGCTGCCGATTTCGCTCGCATAGGCGGTAGTGCCGATTTCCACCAGCCCGAACGCGCTGGCGTAGCAGACGATCACGAGGAGCAGGGGCACGAAGCCGCGCTCGGCGAGCGGCCCGAACAGGCTTCCGCCGCTGCGAGGCTCTATGCGCCATTGCTGCAGGGCGCGCGAGCGCTGGAACAGCAGCGTCCCGCAGCACGCGCAGGCTGCGGCGAACAGCACAGCCGCCGCGGGTGAGGCGAGGGCCACGAACACCGCGACCAGCACTGGGCCGAGGATGAAGATCATCTCGATGAGGACCGACTCGAGCGAGTAGGCGGTCGAAAGCAGCGCGTCCTCCTGCAGGCGCTGCTTGAAGAACGTGCGCATGCAGACAGTGATGGGCGGAAAGCAGGCGCCGGCGATGGCGGCGAGGAGGAACGCGAGCCAGCCGGGGGCGGCTTCGCCTTGCGCCGACAGGGTGGCCACCAGCGCCGCGAGCGCCGCCGGGAACGCGAACGCGCAGCTGAGCAGCGTCGCCCGCGGGCCGTGGCGGTCGATCAGCCGTCCCAGCATCGGCGCGCAGGACGCAAGCCCCGCGACATAGCTCGCGGCGACCGCGCCGCCCTTGCCGAACGAGCCGGTGGTGTCCTGCACGAGCATCAGGATGGCGAGGCCCGTGATGCCGATCGGCAAGCGGCCCAGCACCGATGCCAGGATCGCCGAGCGCAGCGGCGGCTGGCCCAGCAGGGCGGAATAGCGGGCAAGGGAGATCACGGGGGGGCGGATTGTCGCATGGCAGAATCGAATGCTGCGCCGCAGCAATGCTCTAAGCACCGGCTGTTCCACGTGAAACATCCCCGTGCGCGGGCCATTGCCTAGTTCCACGTGGAACATTCACGTATCATTCGCCCCGCATCCGGCATCCCATGCAGTTCCCCACTGAATTCGACGTCATCGTGGTCGGCGGCGGCCATGCCGGGACCGAAGCCGCCCTGGCGGCATCGCGGTTGGGGGCGAAGACGCTGCTTCTCACCCACAGCATCGAGACCCTGGGGCAGATGTCCTGCAACCCCTCTATCGGAGGGATCGGCAAGGGCCACCTCGTCAGGGAAGTGGATGCCTTGGGGGGCGCGATGGCCCTGGCGACGGACGAGGCGGGGATCCAGTTCCGGACACTCAATTCCTCCAAGGGGCCTGCGGTGCGCGCCACCCGGGCCCAGGCCGACCGACTGCTTTACAAGCAGGCCATCCGCAGGCGGCTCGAGCAGCAGCCCAACCTCACCCTGTTCCAGCAGGCGGTAGACGACATCCTGCTCGACGGGGACCGCGTCGCCGGGGTCGCCACCCAGATCGGAGTGAGGTTCCGGGGGCGCTGCGTGGTGATGACTGCGGGCACCTTCCTCGCCGGAAGGATTCATGTAGGGCTGGAGAACTACCAGGCCGGCCGCGCCGGCGACCCTGCCGCGGTAACCCTTGCGGCCCGGTTGCGCGAGATGAAGCTGCCCGTGGGGCGCCTGAAGACCGGGACGCCGCCGCGGCTGGACGGGAACACCATCGATTTTTCGGTGATGCAGGCGCAGCCCGGCGACACGCCCGAGCCGGTGTTTTCGTTCCTCGGCAGCCGCGAGATGCATCCGCGCCAATTGCCGTGCTGGGTTACGCATACCAACGAGCGCACCCACGGCATCATTCGCGCGGGCTTGGACCGCTCGCCACTGTTCACCGGCGTGATCCAAGGCGTCGGGCCGCGCTACTGCCCGTCGATCGAGGACAAGATCCACCGCTTTGCGGGCAAGTCCGGGCACCAGATCTTCCTCGAGCCCGAGGGACTGAGCACGAGCGAGATCTACCCCAACGGCATCTCCACCAGCCTGCCTTTCGATGTGCAGCTCGAACTGGTGCGCTCGATTCGCGGGCTGGAGAATGCGCACGTCCTGCGTCCCGGCTATGCGATCGAGTACGACTACTTCGATCCGCGCAGCCTCAAGTCTTCGCTCGAGACGAAGTCCATCGCGGGGCTGTACTTCGCCGGGCAGATCAACGGCACCACTGGCTACGAGGAAGCGGCCGCCCAGGGCCTGTTGGCGGGCCTGAATGCGGGCCGCTCGGCGCTGGGCAAGGAAGCCTGGTGCCCGCGCCGCGACGAGGCGTATCTGGGCGTCCTCGTCGACGACCTGATCACGCGCGGCGTGAGCGAACCCTATCGCATGTTCACCAGCCGGGCCGAGTACCGACTCCAGCTGCGGGAAGACAACGCCGACCTGCGCCTGACCGAGGCCGGGCGCAGGCTCGGCCTGGTCGACGACGTCCGCTGGGACGCGTTCGGCCGCAAGCGCGACGCGATCGAGCGCGCGACCGAGCGCCTGAAGAGCACCTGGGTGAATCCGAGGATCCTGCCGCCCGAGCGGGCGTTGGCTGCCCTCGGCCAGCCGATCGAGAGGGAATACACGCTTTTCGAGCTGCTGCGTCGTCCGAATGTGAGCTATCGCTCACTGTCGTTAATTTCGGCTTCTGTAGATGATCTACAGGATCAGATAGTGCAGGAGCAGGTCGAAATCCAAGCCAAGTATCAAGGCTACATCGCGCGCCAGCGCGACGAGGTCGAGCGGCATGGGGCGCAGGAGGAAGCCAGGCTTCCAGCGGACCTGGATTACGCGCAGGTGCGCGGGCTGTCGATCGAGGCGCGCCAGATCCTCGCCCGGCAGCGGCCCGAAACCATCGGACAGGCGGCACGCATCTCCGGTATCACGCCCTCGGCGATCTCCCTATTGCTCGTGCACCTGCGCCGGTGCAAGCAGCAGGATTCCACCGCAAAGAAGAGCGCATGACGCCGCGGGCGGCGTTGCAACGCGGGCTGGGCGAGCTCGCGCTCGCGCTGCCTGCCGGCGCGAGCGAAAAGCTGCTCGCCTACCTGGACCTGCTCGCGAAATGGAACCGGACGTACAACCTCACGGCCATTCGCGACCCGCTGCAGGCGGTGAGCCTGCACCTCCTCGATTCGCTCGCGGTGCTGCGTGAACTGCGCGACCGGCGCGGCGCCCTCGCGGACGTCGGCTCGGGCGGCGGGCTCCCGGGAATCCCGCTGGCGATCGCCGAGCCCGAGCGGCACGTCACGCTCAACGACGCCAACCAGAAAAAAGGCGCGTTCCTGCGCCAGGCGGTGATCGAGCTCGGACTTGCCAACGCCGACGTGCACGTCGGCCGCGCCGAGCAATGGCGCCCGGCGCAGCGCTTCGCCGTGGTGATCACGCGCGGCTTCGCGAACCTGGTCGATTTCCTGTCCGCCTGCCGCCACCTCGCGGCGCCGGATGGCGTGCTCGCGGCGATGAAGGGCGCGTACCCCGAGGCGGAGCTCGCCCAGATTCCCGCCGGCTGCGACTGCGGCGACGTGCGCCGGCTCAAGGTGCCGCTGCTCGACGCCGAGCGCCATCTCGTCCTGTGCAGGGCGTAGCGATGGCGCGCATCCTTGCGGTAGCGAACCAGAAAGGCGGCGTCGGCAAGACGACCACCAGCGTCAACCTCGCCGCCGGCCTCGCGCAATCGGGCAAGCGCGTGCTGCTCGTCGACCTCGACCCGCAGGGCAACGCCACCATGGGCAGCGGCGTGAACAAGTCGAAGCTCGAGCGCACGGTCTACCACGTGCTGCTGGGGCTGGGCGACGCGGCGAATATCCGGCTGCGCGTGGAAAGTGGCTACGACCTGATCCCGGCCAACCGCGAGCTGGCGGGCGCGGAGGTCGAGCTGGTCGACTTGCCGCACCGCGAAGGCCGCCTGCGCGCGGCGCTGGAGCGCCTCGCCGGCGACTACGATTTCATCCTCATCGACTGCCCGCCCTCGCTCAGCCTGCTCACGGTGAACGCGTTCGCCGCCGCGGAGCAGGTGCTGATCCCCATGCAATGCGAGTACTACGCGCTCGAAGGCCTCTCGGACCTCGTCGGCACCATCAAGCGCGTGCGCTCGCACCTCAATCCGCGGCTGGAGATCGCCGGTCTGCTGCGCACGATGTTCGACCCGCGCAACACGCTTGCACGCCAGGTTTCGCAGCAGCTCGAACAGCACTTCGGCGACAAGGTCTACCGCACGCTGGTGCCGCGCAACGTGCGCCTTGCCGAGGCGCCCAGCTACGGCGCTCCGGCCGTCACCTGGGACCAGGCCTCCAAGGGCGCGCAAGCCTACGTGGCCCTCACCGAGGAAATCCTGAAAGCGCAGCCATGAACAAACCCAAGGGACTGGG
>JAYRND010000096.1:0-5115 GCA_041904885.1 Burkholderiales bacterium | reverse complement strand
CTCGGCGAGCAGCCACTCGCCCATGCGCTGGATGAGGCCAGTGTCCTCGGCGAGGTGGAGGAACTCGGCGGGCTCGACCAGCCCGCGCGCCGGGTGCTGCCAGCGCAGCAGCGCCTCGTGGCCGGCGACCTTGCCGTCGGCGGCGGCGACGACGGGCTGGTAGAAGACGCGCATCTCGCCCTTCAGCGCGGCCTGGCGCAGGTCGCCCTCCAGCGCGATGCGGCGCGAGGCGGCGAGGTTCATCTGCTCGGTGAAGAACTGGTAGTTGGCGCGCCCGGTCTCCTTGGCGTGGTACATGGCCGCGTCGGCGTTGCGGATCAGGCTCTCGGCGTCGCGCCCGTCGTCTGGGAACACGCTGATGCCAATCGACGAGGTGAAGTTCAGTTCGCGCTCATCCACCACGAACGGCTGCGCCACCGCTTCCAGGATCTTGGCGGCGACGTTGGCGGCGTCCGAGGCCCGCTTGATCTCCGGCAGCACCACCACGAACTCGTCGCCGCCGATGCGGCAGATGGTGTCGACCTCGCGCAACTGCCGGATCAGGCGCTCGGCCACCTCCTTCAGCACCTTGTCGCCGGCCGCGTGGCCGAGCGAGTCGTTGATGGCCTTGAAGCGGTCGAGGTCCACGAACATGACCGCCGTCTGCTTGCTGTTGCGCTGGCTCGCCGCCAGCGCCTGCGTGAGCCGGTCCTCGAGCAGGCGGCGGTTGGGCAGCCCGGTCAGCGGGTCGTGGTCGGCAAGGTGCTGCGCGCGCGATTCCGCCTGGCGCCGGTCCGCGATCTCCGCCTGCAGGCGCTCGTTGGCCGCCTGCAGCTCGGCGGTGCGCTCGGCGACCGCGCGCTCCAGGCGCTCGCGCGAGGCCTCGGCGGCGTCGCGCGAGGCTTCCAGCGAGGTGCGCACCGCGTGCTCGGCGGTAACATCCTCGTAGATCGCGATCACGCCCTCCTCCGGCTGATTCGAATCGATCGCCTTCACGACGATCTTGCACCAGAACTCCGAGCCATCCTTGCGCCGAAGCCTGCGTTCCGCGATGTAGCTCTGGTCGCGCGCGAGAGCCGCGTACAACTCGCCGATCGAGCTTTCGTACTCCGCGGGGTCGGGCAGCAAGGGCGTGCTCGGCTTGCCGATCAGTTCGCCCGCCCCGTAGCCGAACATCTGCTCGAAACGCGGATTGCAGCGCTGCAGCATCCGGTTGCGCGCGAAGGTGATGCCGACGGTCGCGTTGTCCAGGATCAGGCGCTGCTCCTCGGCGAGGCGCCGGATCTCGTTGTCGGCGCTCTTGCGCGCGGTGATGTCCTCGAACATCCACACGTAGCCCTTGGCGAGGTTGCCCGGCTCGATCGCCCTGCCGGTGCGCCGGCACCAGAAGCCGGAACCGTCCTTGCGCCGCAGCCATTGCTCGAAATCGGGCGTCGTGCCCGCGTCCAGCTGCGCGATGTAGCGGCCGCCCGCCGCGTAGTCCTCGTCGGTGAAGTAGTACTGCCGCGTCGACATGCCGTTCGCCTCGCCGCGCTCGTAGCCGAACAGCTCCTCGAAGCGCGGGTTGCAGCGCACGACGGTTCGCTCGCGCAGGAAGGCGATGCCGACCACCGCGTTGTTGACGATCACCTGCTGCTCGGCGAGCACACGCTGCAGGTCTTCCTCGGCGCGCTTGCGCTCGGTGATGTCCTCGTCCATCCACACCGAGCCGAGGCCGGCGTCGGAGGGGTCCACCGCCCGTCCGGTGACCCGCGACCAGTAGGTGCTGCCGTCCTTGCGCCGGGTGAGCGTCTCCGCGGTGTAGGCCTCGCCGCTGCGCAGGCGGCCGTAGCCTTCGCCGACGGCGCGGTAGGCCGCCTCGTCCGCGTAGGTCACGGAGGTCGGCTGCCCGTCCAGCTCGCCCGGCCCGTAGCCGTGCATCTGCTCGAAGCGCCGGGTGGCGCGCACGATGCGCCGGTCGCGCACGAAGCAGATGCCGATCGAGGCGGTGTTGAGGATCGCCTCCTGCTCGCGCAGCAGGCGGGCGACGTCGTCGGCCTGGCGCTTGCGCTGCGTGATGTCCTCGACGATCCACACCGTGCCCTGCTGCGTCTCGGCCGGGTTGACCGCCTTGGCGATCATGCGCGCGAGGAAGGTGGAGTTGTCCTTGCGCCGCACCTCCCACTCGACGTCGAGCTGCCGGCCGGCGGAGAGCATGGGAATCGCGATCGCGCCCATCGCATCGTAGCTCTCGCGCGAGGGGTAGACCACGTCGCCGGGCTGGCCGATCAGCTCGTCGGCCTTCCAGCCGAACATCTCGGCGAACTTCGGGTTGCAGAGCGTGAACTTGCGGTCGCGCGTGAAGGCAATGCCGATGGAGGCGTTGGCGAGGATGGCCTTGTATTCGAGCTGCGTGTCGCGCGGCCGGCCGGCGTATTCCGCGGGCGGGGAGGCCGCCGTTGTCGCGCCCGCGGCCACCGGCGCCGCGCCCGCCTCCTGCTCGCCAAGTGCGTTGGTCTGGCTCATTGCTCGCGCGAGAGCTCGCTGAACAGCGCCGCATAGCGCCGCAGCCGCCGCGCGCCGTGCTCGCGCTGCTCGGCGGTGAGGGTGCGGTTGAGGTCGAGCAGCATGTCCACGTATTCGGCGCGGGTGGCGCGCACGGCGCGCTCGTAGGCGGGCTCCCTGCCCTGGTCCCACTCCTGCGCCCAGCGCGCGAGGCGCGCACTCGCCTCGCGCGAGCGCAGCATGGCGAGCAGCTCGGCCTGGCGGCGCTTGCGATCGCGGTCGCGAAGATCGTCGTAGAGCGGCGCCCGCGCGCCGTAGCGGCGCACGCGCTCCAGCTGGGTCTCGGAGAGCGGTCCGAACCAGTCCTCGAGCCGCTCGACGTTGCGCTTCAACCGGCGCTCCTGGCGCTCTTCCATCGTGCCCCGCAGATGCTCCTTCGCGAACCTTCGGTTGTCCTCGGCGAGCCGCTGCTCGAAGTGGCCGAGCTGCTCGGGGCTCAAGCGGTCGAGCAGGCCGGCCACCTCCGCGGCGGCCGCGCCCAGGGACTCGCGCACCTGGGCCTGCACGGCATCGTACCCCCAATCGAGGTCCTCGCGCCGGTAGCCGCGCATGAGGCGCGCGGCCGCGTCCTCGGCGAGCGCGGCGTACTGCGGCAGCGCGCGCTTGCGGTGCCAGCCCTGGAAGCTGACGAGCATGCGGTCGAACGCCTCGGACTGCTGCCCCTCCAGGTCGAAGTAGCTGTTCGCCTCCCACCGGATGAGCATGTCGGCGTTGTTGTAGGCGAGCCGCGTGGGGCTGCAGCCCTGCAGGAGGACCGCGAAGAGGACGAGGACCAGCCTCACCAGAAGCTCTCCACCGTGATCTGGCCCGGCGTGCGGCGCCGGTTCTTGCGCAGGCCCTTGGCCGCGAGCGCGGCGGACGCGTCCTTCAGCATGTCCGGATTGCCACAAAGCATGAACTGCGAGCGCTCGGGCGAGATCGGGCCTCCCGCTGCCTCCAGCCGCCCGTCGGCGATCGCCGCCGGAATTCTTCCTTTGAGGGTTTGCGGGGCATCTTCGCGACTGACAAGTCGAATATACGAAAAAACTCCGGGACGGGTTCGGAGCACTTCGTCGATCACCTCACGATAGACCAGCTCGCGTGCATGCCGGACACCATGCACCAGGATCACGCGCCGGTACCGCTGCCAGGGCGCCTCGGTACGGAGGATGGAGAGGAAGGGCGCGATCCCGGTGCCGGTGGCGATCAGCCACAGGTCCTCGGCGGGCGGAACCTCGGCGAGCACGAGGAAGCCGGAGGGATTGTCAGCCACGTGCAGCACGTCGCCCGGCTGCAGCCGCGCGAGTGCGGGCGAGAGCGGCCCGCCGGGCACGATCACGCCGTAGAACTCGAGCACCGGGTCGGCAGGCGGGTTGACGAAGGAAAACGGCCGCGCCACGCGCTCGCCGCCGAGGTCGAGCGCGATGCGCACGAACTGGCCGGCCTCGAAGGAAAGCCCGGGCGCCTGCACGCGCAGGGAGAACAGCGTCTGCGTCCACGCGCGGTTTTCCAGGACCCTGCCCTCCAGCCAGGCGCTCATTGCAGCTTGTAGGGTTCGAGCTGCATGTCCAGCAGCTCCGCGCCCAGCATCACGATGGCGCCGCGCCGGCGGTTGTCGCCGGTGTCGGAGAATTCGAAGGTGTAGCTGCGCTTGAGGCGCAAGCGGCCGTCCTCGTCGCGCGCGAGGCGCAGCCGCGCGAACTGCACCGTCTCGTCCAGCAGCTGCACCCCGTAGCGCTGGCAGGCGCTGCGCCCGGCCGCGAGCGCACGCTCGCGCGCGCGCAGGCTGTCCACCCAGAACAGCACGCCCGCCACGATCCCTACGATGGCCGCTGCCTCCCACATCTACTGGGCACAGGGACTCGGATACCGGGCGTTTATTTCCTCTATCCCGGAGAGAACTTCAGGCGGTAGCACAAGATCGAAATACCCCCTCAGCTCCTCCAGCTGCGCGATCGAGGTCGCGCCGACGATGGTCGAGGCGGTGAAGAAGCGGGTCCTCGCGAAGGCGAGCGCGATGCCCGCGAGCGGCAGGCGGTGTTTGTCGGCGAGCTTCTGGTACAGGGCGGCAGCCTCGAGCACGCGCGGGCGCTTGTAGCGCTCGCCAAAGTCCTTGAACTTCTCCAGGCGCGCCTCGGGCGGCCAGGGCCTGTTTTTCAGTTTCGCGGTCAGCAAGCCCATGGCGAGCGGAGAGTAGGCGAGCAGCGGCACCTGGCAGCGCCGGCTCGCCTCGGCCGGGTCGCCGTCGAACATGCGGTTGACGAGGCTGTAGCCGTTCTGCACCGAGGCGGGCGGCGGCAGGCCGTTCTCGCGCGCGACACGCGTGAACTCGGCGATGCCCCAGGCGGTCTCGTTCGACAGGCCGTAGGCGCGGATCCTGCCCGACTTGATCTCGGCGGCCATGGCCTCGACCTGCTCCAGGATCGGCGTCTCATCGCGCTCCAGCTTCGGGTCGTAGCGCCAGGCGCCGAACGAGGGCACGTAGCGCTCGGGCCAGTGGATCTGGTAGAGGTCGATGTGGTCGGTCCGCAGGCGCGTGAGGCTGTCGCGGAGCGCCCAGGGAACGGTCTTCTTCGTGATGTGGTTCTCGCCGTTGCGCACCCATTCCCGCCG
>JAYRND010000016.1:0-8049 GCA_041904885.1 Burkholderiales bacterium | reverse complement strand
GCGTGGAGCCGCCCACGTGGAAGAACGGCCGGCAGTTGAAATAGCGGTCCTCCGCGCGGATGCCCACGCGCGCGCCCGCCGCCCAGGCGTTGCGCAGCATGCTGTCGTGCGTGAGCATCACGCCCTTCGGATACGCCGTCGTTCCGGACGTGAACTGGATGAGAAGCAAGTCCTTGGGTTGAACCTGAACGCTTTTCATCGTTTCACGGGAACGAACAATTCGTGACACGTCAAAGGCGTTTTTGAACCCGGTCTCCCGGACCATCGCCGCGTAGTCGTTCTTCAGGAACTGTCCTACGTAAATGAGCGCCTTCGCGCCGGATTGCTGCAGGCAGAAGGCGATCTCGTCGGCCTTGAAGCGCGTGTTGACCGGCACCGCCACTGCACCGATCAGCGCGGCGCCATAGAAGCAAGAGAGCCAATCCTCGCCGTTGGGCAGCAGGATCGCGACCCTGTCGCCCTTGTCGATGCCGAGCGACTGCAGCCCGCCGGCCGACTCTTTTGCCCTTTCTCTGAGCTCTTTGTAAGTCCAGCGGGAAGTCGGCGTCACCAGAGCTTCGCCTTCCCGCTCCCCGAGAAAATCCCCCAGCACCCTGGGCTGCCAGCTCACTCCTTGCCCATCCATTGGCCGCTCGCAAGCTGCTCCTCGATGGCCTCGACCTCGGTCTGCAGCGCGCCCGCGGGATCGAGCTCGACGCCCCGGTCGATGCACCGCTTGGCAAGGCGGAGGGACTGCGCCGGGGCGGAACAGATGGTTTCCTTTACCTGCTGGAGCGTGCTTTCCAGATCGGAAGGCAAAACCAATCTGGTGATCAATCCCAACCCCCTTGCCTCCTCCGCGGTGAGCGTACGGCCGGTGAACATCAGGTCCTTGGCGAGGCGCTTGCCGAGGATTCGCGGCAGGCGCTGGGTGGCGCCCACGGTGCCCCGGATCGCCTCCGGCGTGCGGAACGAGGCCGCCGGCGTGGCGACGATGAAGTCGCAGGCGCCGGCGATTTCGCAGCCCGAGCCCACCGCCGGCCCCTCGAGCACGGCGACCGACGGCATCGGCAGCGCTTCCAGCGCGGCGTAGGCGGCGAAGCCCTTCGCGCGCCGCTCGCGCACCTGCGCCTCGCTCATGCCCTTGCGCTCCTTCATGTCCGCGCCAGCGCAGAACACCGGGCCGTTAGCGCGAACCAGGACGATCCTGAGATCCGGATTCGAAGAACTTTCTCCGGCAAACTTCAAAAGCAATTCACACATTTCCAGGTTGAGCGCGTTGCGGCTCCCGGGACGGTTGAGCGTCAGCGTCGCGACGCCGCCGGAGACCTCGTAGAGGACCGCGCTCATATGGCTTTTTCCGCCTTCAGTTTCCGGATTTGCTCGGAAGAGTAGCCAAGCATGTCCCGCAACAATCGTTCCGTATCGGCGCCGAGCTCGGGCGGGGCGCCGACCTGCGGGTTGTCCCAGCCGAGGAACTTGAAAGGCAGCCCGAGCGCCCGGAATTCGCCCACCCCCGGATAGTCGAAGCTGCCGACCAGTCCGCGCGCGCGCACGTGCGGGTCGGCGATGATATCGGCGACGTCGTTGACCGGCCCGATTGGGACCTCGACGGCGTCAAGGGCAGCGATGAGCTCGGCGCGATCCCACGTGGAAATTCTTTCGGTCAGGTTTTGCATGACTTCGATTCGCTTTTTCACGCGAACGGCATTCGAACCGAAAGACGAACCCCAACTCTCCAAACCCAGTGCCCGGCAAAGTGGTTCCCAATGTTGATCGCTCGCGGTGATGTGCGCGAACTTGCCGTCCTTGCAGCGGAAGGTCGCCGACGGCACCCGCCCGGGATGCTCGGTTCCCAGGCGCGGCGGGACTTCGCCCAGCGCGAAGTAGCGCGCCGCAGCGAGCGTCAGCAGCGAAACCTGCCCGTCGAGCATCGAGAAATCGAGATGCGCGCCGCGCCCGGTGCGCTCGCGCCCGGCAAGCATCGCGAGGATGCCGATCGCGACCCACAGGCCGGAGGTCAGGTCGGCGACCGGCAGGCCGGGCTTGACCGGCCCGCCGCCCTTCTCGCCCGTCAGGCTCATCAGCCCGCCCATCGCCTGGAACACCGTGTCGTAGCCCTTCTTGTGCGCGTAGGGGCCGGTCTGGCCGAATCCGGTGCAGGAAACGTAGACGAGCTGCGGATTGAGCGACGAGAGCATCGTGAAATCGAGCCCATAGCGGGCGAGCGTGCCGGCCGGGAAGTTTTCCACCACCACATCCACCTTCTGCGCGAGCCCGCGGACGACGTCCTGACCCTCGCGCTTGCGAAGGTTGACCGTGATCGAGGCTTTCGAGCGATTGCAGGCGAAGTAGTAGGCGCTGTCCTTCGCGAGCTGCGGCTCGAAGCCGCGCGTCTCGTCGCCCGCGCCGGGCTGCTCCACCTTGATGACGGTGGCGCCCAGCTCGGCGAGGATCATGCTCGCGAACGGGCAGGCGAGCACGCGGGACAAGTCGAGAATGGTCAGGTACTGGAGTGGCTTCACGACCTAAGCGCCAGCAGGGCAATCCCCGAAAGGACCAGCAACGCGCCAAGAACGGTCCGCGCGTTCAATTCTTCCTTGTTCTTGAGAATGAATACGCTCACCGGGAAGATCACCAGGGGCGTGGTGTGCACGACCAGCACCGCGAGCGCGATCTCCATGTGGTTCATGGCGAGCGCCACGAAGATGGAGCCCAGCGCCGTCGCGATCCCGCAGGCCACGTAGAGCCAGAGCGCCGTGCGGTCGGCCTTGCGGAACTGCGCGGCGATCGCGTTCCAATCGCGCGTCGCCGCCAGCTGGCAGAGAAGCGCGGAGACCGAAGAGATCACCGTGCCGAACACGGCCTCCTCCCACCTGCGCATGGCAAGGCCGCGGACCACGTTGCCCATGCCGAATCCGGCGACCGTCGCGAGGCCCACCAGCAAGCCTTTGCGCGCGGCCGCGGCGGATAGGCTGCCGGGCGCGCCGGAGCGCGGCTGCGTGAACCAGAGGCCCACCCAGACCACCGCCATCAGCAAAATCTCGTACCAGCCGAGCGTCTCGTTCGCGAGCAGCCAGGCGCCCAGCAGCGCGAACGCAGGCGCCGTGGAGTGGAACACGCTCGCGCGCGAGGGCCCGAGGATGCGCACCGTGTCGAAGAGGAAGCGCCGTCCGAGGAAGGTGCCGATCACGCCGCCCAGCGCGAACATCGCCGCGCCCTGCCAGCTCCAGCTCCACGCCGCCGCGCGCAGCCCGAGCTCGAAAGGAAAGAGCAGCGCCGGGAACAGGATGTTGGTCGCCAGCACGACGAAGAAGCCGCTCTCCACCGGCATGCGCGCCACCGCGTAGCGCGTGAAGAGGATGTTGCTGGCGAAGCAGACCATCGCGGCAAGTGCGTAGGCGACCCCCATGCATGCCTATTTCCCGAAGCCCCGCATGCGTCGGTTCACCTCGCGCCCGCGCAGGAGCGCGTCGGCGAGCGGCAGGTCGGCGGCCTCGTGGAACAGGCGCTTGGTCGCCTGCATCGCTTCGGCCTTGACCGAGGCAAGCCTCTCGGCCAGCGAAAGCGCGATCGGCATGAGGTCGGCATCGGCGACGACCCGGTTCACCATACCCAGCTCGAATGCCCGGCGCGAGTCCATAGGCTCGCCAAGCGAGACCAGCTCGAAGGCGGCCTTCCTGCCGACCTGGCGCACCAGGTTGGCGATGACGATCGCAGCGACGATGCCGTGGCGCACCTCCGGGTAGCCGAGCTTCGCGCCCTCGGCCATCACCGCGAGGTCGCCCGCGAGCGCGAGGCCCGCGCCGCCGCCCATGGCCGCGCCGTTGATCGCGGTCACCACGGGCTTCGCCATCCTCGAGAAGGCGAGGTGCAGCTGCATGGTGAGCTCGGACCGCTCCTCGACCAGGTCTTTGTTCGCCGGAGTGAGGTCCTTGAATTCCGCGAGGTCGGCGCCCGCACAGAAGCCCTGCCCCGCGCCGGTAAGCACTACACTCGCCACCGCCGGGTCGGCATCGGCCGCGCGCAGCGCCTCCAGCAGCGCGCGCGTCAGCGCCGTATTGAGCGCGTTGCGCTTGTCCGGCCGGTTCATGGTCAGGATGCAGACTGCGCCGCGGTCTTCTTTCAACAGCGGACTCATCGCGGCTGCCTTTCCCTCTGGATGAAACCGCGTGCTTCGCGTGCCAACTTGGTCATCGCCTGCTCGAGGCACTTGCGCTCTTGCGCGCTCAGGCAGCCAAGGAAGGCGTCATTCCGCTCCGCCGCGGCGCCGATCAGCTTGCGGTAGAGCTTCTTCCCGGACGGCGTGAGCGACAGCCGTATGCCTCGCGCGTCATTGGCATCCGCCTCGCGTGAAATCAACCTTTTCGCCGTCAGCCCGGAGACGACGCGGCTCATCTGGCTCTTGTCGATGCCGGCGGCGCGTGCGAGGTCGTTGAGCGACTGCGGCTCCGCCGCGCCGCCCAGCAGCGCCACGGTGCGCCACTCCCAGAGGCTGACACCGAATTCGCGGCGGTAGCGCATCTCCGCGCCGCGCGAGAGCAGGTTTGCGACCTGGTGCAGGCGGTACGAGAGCAGCTCCCGGATCGTCGTGCTAGTCATCGAAGAAGGGCGTTTCGTCCGTGCCACGCAGCCGGATATTGAATTCGTAGTTGCCTTTTGCAATCAAAAGCTTTCTCCGTGGCGCAGGGACCGCCGTCAGTACGGGGTCGCTCCCCTCCTCGAAGAACATCGTGGTCTTCAGAATGCGCATCAGACCCGAGTACATGATCATGAAATTGACGTGCGGCTGTCGGCCCCGCGGCGCGCCCGGCCTGATGGTCCGGAACGAGTAGCGGCCGTCCTTGTCGGTGGCCGCCCGCCCCCAGCCGAGGAAATCCGGATCCGCTTGCGCATGGCGCGGATCAGCCGGGTGGCGGAAGATGCCCTGTGCATCGGGCTGCCAGATTTCGACGATCAGGTTGTCCATCGGCGCGCCATCTTCCTGTACCACCCTGCCGCGGATCTCGATCGCTTCGCCCTTTGCCTTCCGGCCGTTGTACTGCGTGAGATCGTTGGCGCCAGCGTCCACGTAACGCGGCGGGAAGAAGGGCCCGATCGTGGCCTCTGCGGTCGGGATCATCATGGCTGCGTCGGCGTAGTCATCAGGACTGCGCCGGAGTCGCAGTGCGGCCGCGCAGGATGATCTGGTGCTCGAAAACGAGCGCATTGCGCGGCTCGCCCGTCGGCCGGATGTAGCGCGCGACCAGGCGCTCGCGCGCCGCCGCGTCGGGCACCGCGTTGAGGATCCGGTCCTGCTCGTTGAGCGGCTCGCCGGGGAAATACATCTGCGTCACCAGGCGCGAAAGCCAGACCTTGCCGAACAGCGAGAAGTGGATGTGCGGCGGCCGCCACCAGCCGTCGTTGGTGGGCACCGGGTAGGCGCCGGGCTTCACCGTGCGCAGGTCGAAGCAGCCCGATTCGTCGGTCATCAGCCGCGCCGCGCCGTAGAAATTCGGATCAGGCGGCGCGTGGTCGTCGTCGTTCGGGTGGATGTAGCGGCCCGCGGCGTTGGCCTGCCAGATCTCCACCACCGTGCCGCCGACCGGCGCGCCGTCCTCGTCCAGCACCCGCACCTTGAGGTGCATCAGCTGGCCGATCGCCTGCCGCTCGCCGTGCCCGGCGATGTCGCCGCCGAGGAGCCGCACCCGCCCGGCGACCTCCATCGGCCCGGTCAGCTCCGAAAGCGTGGGCCGCCGCGGCACCAGCGGCTCGCGCGGGTTGCGCAGCGGCGTCTGCGGGTAGCCCGGCACGATGCGCGCCGGCTGGGTGCGCTCGTCGCGCGGCGGAATGAGGACCGTCATGGGCGATTGACAGCTTGGCGCAGTTGGTTGATGCTGTCAACTATGTCCGAGCTGGTCCTGTGCGAGTGCTTCGCGCGCGACGGGCTGCAGAACGAGCCCGCCTTCGTGCCGACCGCGACCAAGCGCGCGCTGGTCGAGCGCTTCGCCGACATCGGCTTCCAGCGCGTGGAAGCCACCTCCTATTCGAATCCGAAAATCGTTCCGCAGTTTGCGGACGCGACGGAATTGCTGGGGTCCTTGTCTCGCACTCCCGGTGTTTTTTACAAGGCAACCTGCGCAAACCCAAAAGCGGTTCAGAGGGCGCTGGCGGACCTCGAGGCGGGCTTTGGCGTCAACGAGATCAGCCTGCTCGTCTCGGCGAGCGAGTCGCACTCGCAGAAGAACCTGAAGCGCTCGCGCGCCGAGCAATGGGCGAACGTCGAGGAGATGGTGAAGACGGCGGCGGGCCGCTTCCGCCTGGTCGGTACCGTATCGGTCGCATTCGGCTGCCCTTTCGAGGGGACGGTGTCCGTGGAAAGCGTTTTGGAGGACGTCGCCCGCTTTTCGTCGCTCGGGGTCAAATACGTGGCGCTTGGGGATACGACGGGCATGGCGACGCCTTTCACCGTAAAAAGCTTTGTTGTTCGTTTGCAAAGCGAAAAGCAAATCATTCCAATCGCCCACTTTCACGACTCGCGGGGGACCGGCCTTGTCAACTGCGTAGCGGCCTACGAGGCCGGGGTGCGGCATTTCGACTCGTCTTTCGGCGGGGTCGGCGGCCATCCCGCGAAAGTGAAGTACGGCGGCGGTTTCACCGGCAACGTCTGCACCGAGGACCTGGTGAGCCTGTTCGAATCCATGGGCATCGCCACCGGGATAGACTTGGACCGGTTGCTGGCCACCGCCGAGCTCTGCGAACAGGCGCTCGGTCGCGAACTGCACGGCCGCGTGACGCGCAGCGGCCTGCATCCCAGTGCATGGAGACGCGCATGAGCACCCTTTCCTACATCCATCCCACCCCAAACAGTCCCTGGCAGACCTACCTCACGCAGGTGGACCGGGTGCTGCCCTACCTCGGCGACCTCGCCCGCTGGGGCGAGACGCTCAAGCGCCCGAAGCGCGCGCTCATCGTCGACGTGCCGATCGAGCTCGACGACGGCAGCGTGGCGCATTTCGAGGGCTTCCGCGTGCAGCACAACCTGTCGCGCGGCCCCGGCAAGGGCGGCGTGCGCTTCCACCAGGACGTGACGCTGGAAGAAGTGATGGCGCTCGCGGCCTGGATGTCGATCAAGAACGCCGCGGTGAACCTTCCCTACGGCGGCGCGAAGGGCGGCATCCGTGTCGATCCGTCGAAGCTCTCGAAGAAGGAGCTCGAGCGCATCACCCGCCGCTATACAAGCGAGATCGGCATCATCATCGGCCCGCACAACGACATCCCCGCGCCCGACGTCAACACCAACCCGCAGATCATGGCCTGGATGATGGACACCTATTCCATGAACACGGGCTCCACCGCCACTGGCGTCGTGACGGGCAAGCCGATCCACCTGGGCGGCTCGCTCGGGCGGGTGAAGGCCACCGGGCGCGGCGTGTTCGTCACCGGCCGCGAGGCGGCGCGACGCATCAATCTCGCATTGGACGGCGCGCGCGTCGCCGTGCAGGGATTCGGCAACGTCGGCTCGGCGGCGGCGGAGCTGTTCGTGCAGGCCGGCGCGAAAATCGTCGCGATCCAGGACCACACCGGCACCATCTGCAACGACAAGGGCATCGAATTGGCCGACCTGATGCCGACGCTCAAGCAGTATGGAGGTGTCGGCCATTTCAAGGGCGCCGAGAAGATCGCCGACGAGTCCTTCTGGGACGTGAAGTGCGACATCCTGATCCCGGCGGCCCTTGAGAGCCAGGTCACGCCTGCGCGGGCGCGGCGGACGTCGGCAAAGTTGGTGCTCGAAGGCGCCAACGGCCCCACGCTGCCCGAGGCCGACGACATCCTCACCGGGCGCGGCATCCTCGTCGTGCCCGACGTAATTTGCAACGCGGGCGGCGTAACGGTCAGCTACTTCGAGTGGGTGCAGGATTTCTCGTCCTTCTTCTGGACCGAGGACGAGATCAACATGCGGCTGGACAAGATCGTAGTAGGCGCGCTCAAGCGCATCTGGGACACGGCCGACCGGCACAAGATCACGCTGCGCACGGCGACCTTCGCAGTGGCCTGCGAGCGCATCCTCACCGCGCGCGCCGAGCGCGG
>JAYRND010000095.1:0-8871 GCA_041904885.1 Burkholderiales bacterium | reverse complement strand
GTTGCGGTCGTGCTCGAGGCGATGCACGATCTCGGCCACGGCCGTGCCGTTGCGGCTGAGCTCGTATTCGATTTCCACCCGCGGCGGCGGCGCCGCCGCGGCCGACGCCGCGGCCAAAGCGGCCAGGCTAAGCGCGATCGGCAAGAAGATATTGCGCATCCCCTCCCCTAACGCTCACCCGCCCGTTCTCGATGACCAGCCGGTCCTCGAGCAGCCAGCGCAGCGCCCGCGGGTACACCACGTGCTCCTGCCTGAGCACCCGCGCAGCCAGCGCTCCGGCGTCGTCCCCGGGCAGCACCGGCACCGCCGCCTGGATCACGATCGGCCCGCCGTCCAGCTCCTCGGTCACGAAGTGCACCGTGCAGCCGTGCAGCTTCACCCCCGCGGCGAGCGCGCGCTCGTGCGTGTGCAGGCCGGTGAACGAAGGCAGCAGCGAAGGATGGATGTTGAGGGAACGCCACCGGTAATGCTGCACGTATCCGGGCGTCACGATGCGCATGAAGCCCGCGTGGGCGATCACGCGCGGCGCGAACGTGTCGATCTCGCGGATGAGCACTTCCTCGAACGCTTCGCGCGTCGGAAAGTCCCTGTGCGGGACGACGCGCGTGGCGATGCCGCGCCGCGCCGCAATCGCCAGCCCTCCTGCCCCCGGCACGTTGCTGATGACCGCCGTTACCGGCAGCCCCGCCTCCAGGATCGCCTCCAGGTTGCTGCCCCGGCCGGAGATGAGGACGACGATCGACACGCTCAGCGCCCCGGCACGCGAAAGAGGAAGATCTCGTTGCGCAGCTCGCCGACCCAGATCCCCTCGGACTTTTCGGGGACCCAGTCGCCGATGCCGAACTGGTACGACACGACGCGCGAACCGGGCCGCATCTCGGAGCGGATCTTCGGCAGCAGCCTGGCGTTCATTTCGGGGAACAGGTATAGCGCCAGCACGGAAGCCTCGGAGAAATCGGTCTTGAAGAGATCCTGCACGACGAAGCGCACGCGCCCCGCGACCCCTGCCGAGCGCGCCGCCGCGTTCGCCTCCTCGATGCGGCGAGGATCGAGGTCGACGCCGACCCCCCGAGCGCCGAACTGCGACGCCGCGGAGACCACGATCCGGCCGTCACCGCAGCCCAGGTCGTACACCACGTCGCTCGCGCCCACCTCGGCCATTCGCAGCATCGCGTCCACCACCGGCTGCGGCGTCGAGACGTAGGGGGCGTCGAGCTTGATCCCGGGCGTCGAGCAGCCGGAGGCCGCGAGCCCCGCCGCGCATCCGGCAAGGACGAACTCCCGGCGGTTCAAACCATCCCCTCCGGGCGAACCCAGCGGTCGAAATCCTCGGCCTTGACGTAGCCCAGCGCGGTCGCGGCCTCGCGCAGGGTGGTCCCCTCCTTGTGCGCCTTCTTGGCGATTTCCGCCGCGCGGTCGTAGCCGATATGCGGCGCCAGCGCCGTCACCAGCATCAGCGAGCGCTCCAGCTGCTCGCCGATCCGCTGCCGGTTCGGCGCGATGCCGCGCACGCAATGCTCCTCGAAGCTCGCCATGCCGTCGGCCAGCAGGCGCGCGCTCTGCAGGAAATTGTGGATGATGAGCGGCTTGTAGACGTTCAGCTCGAAGTGGCCCGAGGCGCCGCCGATAGTGAGCGCCACGTCGTTGCCGAAGACCTGCGCGCACAGCATCGTCATCGCCTCGGCCTGCGTGGGATTGACCTTGCCCGGCATGATCGAGCTGCCGGGCTCGTTCTCCGGCAGCGAAATCTCGCCAATCCCAGAGCGCGGCCCCGAGGCGAGCAGCCGCAGGTCGTTCGCGATCTTGGAGAGCGCGGCGGCCAGCGTCTTCAGCGCCCCGTGCGCGCCGACCAGCGCCTCGTGCCCGGCGAGGGCAGCGAACTTGTTCGGAGCCGGCTCGAAGGGCAGGCCTGCCAGGCGCGCGATCTCGGCCGCCACGCGCGCGCCGAATTCCGGGTGCGTATTGAGGCCGGTGCCGACCGCCGTGCCGCCGATCGCCAGCCGGTAGAGGCCCGGCAGCGCCGCTTCCAGCGCCCGGCGCGATTGCTCCAGCTGCGAGACATAGCCGGAGAATTCCTGGCCGAGCGTGATCGGGGTCGCGTCCTGCAGGTGCGTACGCCCGATCTTGACGATCGCCGCGAAGGCCTTGCGCTTTTCCTCCAGCGCCGCGGCCAGCCGGTCGAGCGCAGGCATGACCTCGGCCTGGAGCGCGCGCGCCGCCGCCACGTGCATCGCGGTCGGAAACACGTCGTTCGAGGACTGGCCCAGATTCACGTCGTCGTTCGGATGCAGCAGGCGCCGCGGGCCGCGCTCGCCGCCGAGCAGCTCGGAAGCGCGGTTCGCCAGCACTTCGTTGACGTTCATGTTCGATTGCGTGCCCGAGCCGGTCTGCCAGACGGAGAGCGGAAACTCTTCGTCGAGGCGCCCGGCGAGGACCTCGTCGGCAGCCCGCGCGATCGCCTCGGCCTTCTTCGCGTCCAGCAGGCCGAGCGAGGCGTTGACGCGCGCCGCCGAGCGCTTCACCAGCGCGAGCGCGTGCACCACCGCGACCGGCATGCGCTCCGAGGAGATGCGGAAGAAGCGCCGGCTGCGCTCGGTCTGCGCGCCCCAGAGCCGCTCGGCCGGGACGTCGATCGGGCCGAACGAATCCTTCTCGCTGCGCGTGCCGCTCAAGCTGGCGCCGTCCCGCGGCCTACTTCTTCAGCAGGCTGCGCAGCATCCAGGCGTTCTTTTCGTGCACGTCCAGGCGCTGCGTGAGCAAGTCGAGCGTGGGCTGGTCGTTCGCCCCGTCGGCGAGCGGCAGAACCGAGCGCGCAGTGCGCGCGACCGCTTCCTGGCCCGCGATCAGCTCGGCGATCATCTTCTGCGCCTTCGGCACGCCCGCGGATTCCTTCACCGTGGCGAGCTTGACGTACTGGCCGTAGCTGCCGGGAGCGTAGTGCCCGAGCGCGCGAATGCGCTCGGCGATCGGGTCGATCGCGTTCCATTGCTCGGTGTACTGCTCCATGAACATCACGTGCAGCGTCTGGAACATCGGGCCTTCCACGTTCCAGTGGAAATTGTGGGTCTTCAGGTACAGCAGGTAGCTGTCGGCGAGCAGGCGCGAGAGGCCCTTGGCGATCGCCGCGCGGTCCTTCGCGCTGATGCCGGTGTCGATCGGTGTTGCCATTGCGACTCCTTCCGGGATTTGCCTGGACTAGTACTTGAATCCTACCGCCTTCTGGCGGCGACGTAGCGCTCGAGCGTCCTTTTTCGCGCCTGCGCATGCTCGACGACCGGCGCCGGATAGTCGCGTCCTATCCGGCACATCGATGCGTCCTGTTGTTCCGCGTCCATCGTCCACGGCGCGTGGATGAACTGGCGCGGCACGCGCGCCAGCTCGGGCACGTATCTGCGGATGAACCTGCCTTCGGGATCGAAGCGCTCGGACTGGGTCACCGGATTGAAGATGCGGAAGTAGGGCTGCGCGTCGCAGCCGGTGGACGCGGCCCACTGCCAGCCGCCGTTGTTCGCCGCGAGGTCGTAGTCGTTGAGCTGCGCCGCGAAATAGCGCTCGCCGCGCCGCCAGTCGAGCCCCAGGTCCTTGACGAGGAACGAGGCGGTCACCATGCGCAGGCGGTTGTGCATGTAGCCGGTCTGGTTGAGCTGGCGCATCGCCGCGTCGACGAGCGGATAGCCGGTGTTTCCGCCGCACCACGCCTGCCAGTACCCTTCGTCGCTGTCGAATTTCAGGGCGTTGAATTCCTTTTTGAACGCCCCGTCCGCCACGTCGGGCCGCGCGGCCAGGATCATGAAATAGAAGTCCCGCCAGGCGAGCTCCGAGAGCCACGTGGACGCGCCCGCGCTGTCGTGGCGCCAGGCGTAGCCGGCCAGCTCGCGGATCGAGACCGTGCCGAAGCGCAGGTGCACCGACAGGTACGAAGGGCCCTTCAACGCGGGGAAATCGCGCCGCTCGCCGTAGGCGGCGATCCGCCGCTTGAAATCGGCAAAGCCCTTGCGGCCCCCCGCCATGCCGGTGCCGATGCTCAGCACGGCGAGGTTCGTGCGCTCGAACCCCAGCTGCTCCAGGGACGGCAGGGCGGCGCCAGGCGCGGGCGCGAGGCGCGCCCGGTACTTCTCCACCGGATAGGCGCGCAGGAAGAAGGCCGAGAGCTTCTTCCGCCAGGCGTTCCAGTAGGGAGTAAAGACCGTGAACGGCGTGCCCGCCGCGGTGAGCAGTTCGCCGTGCTCGAACACCACCTGGTCCTTGCGCGTCTGGAAGGCGATGCCGGTTTCCCCCAGGCGGCGAGCCACCGCCTCGTCCCGCGCCAGCGCGCGCGGCTCGTAGTCACGGTTGGCGAAGACCGCAGCGGCGCCCAGCCGCTGCGCGAGGCGGGGAATCTCCTCGCGCGCGGGGCCGTGCAGCACGTGCAGCCCGCCGCCCGCCGCCTCCAGCCCCTCCTTCAGCTCGCGCACCGACTCCCAGATGAATTCCACGCGCCGGTCGCGGCGCGGCAGCGGATCGAGGATCCCGGTGTCGAAGACGAACGCGCAGTGCACCGCCTCGTGCGCAGTCAGCGCCGCATGCAGCGCGGCGTGGTCAAAGTCGCGCAGGTCGCGCCGGAACCAGACGAGCGCTGCGGACACGGGCCCTTAGGGCAGGTCGAAGAGCAGCGCCTCCGCGCCCGACCCGCCCTCGAGCACGATCCGCTCGACGCCGCTCGCCTTGAGCGCGTCGCCGGCCGAAAGCGGCTGGCCGTTCACCGTCAGCCTGCCTCGCGCGACGTGCACGTAGGCCCTGCGGCCGGGCGCGAGCGGGTGCTCCGCGCGCTCCGTGCCGTCGAGGAGCACCGCGTACATGCGCGCGTCCTGGTGGATCTTCACCGATTCTTCGGCGCCGTCCGGCGAGGCCACCAGGCGCAGCTGGCCGCGCTTGGAGGCGGCGTCGAAATGCTTCTGCTCGTAGCCCGGCGCAATGCCGCGAACGCTGGGCTCGATCCAGATCTGCAGGAAATGCGTGGTGCCCTGCCGCGCGTGGTTGAACTCGCTGTGCTGCACGCCGCGCCCCGCGCTCATGCGCTGCACGTCCCCCGGCACGATGGCCGAGCCGTTGCCCATCGAGTCCTTGTGCGCCAGCGCCCCTTCGAGCACGTAGCTGATGATCTCCATGTCGCGGTGGCCGTGGGTGCCGAAGCCGGTGCCAGGCTGGATGCGGTCCTCGTTGATCACGCGCAGCGGGCCGTAGCCCATGTGCGCGGGGTCGTAGTAGTCGGCGAACGAGAACGAGTGCCAGGAATCGAGCCAGCCATGGTCGGCATGGCCGCGTTCGGCGGCACGGCGCAGCTCGATCACTGCGCGGCCTGCTGCTGTTGCTGGGCGATTTCCTGGTGCACCTTGGCCATGTCGAGGGCCTTGGCCTGCGCCAGCACCTGGTCGAGCGCCTGGCCGGGCAGCGCGCCGGCTTGCTGGAACAGGATGACTTTCTCGCGGAACACCATCAGCGTCGGGATCGAGCGGATGTTGAACGCGCCCGCGAGCTCCTGCTGCTCGTCCGAATTCACCTTGGCGAACACCACGTCGGGGTGCGCCTCGGAGGCCTTCTCGAACACGGGCGCGAAGCCGCGGCAGGGACCGCACCACGGCGCCCAGAAGTCCACGATGACGATCGGGTTGCCGTTGACTGTCGCCTCGAAATTTTCCTTGGTGAGCTCTACCGTCGCCATCGCCGCGTCCCTTTTGCGTTCAAAGTGACAGTGTATATTGGGCCGCTCCCCGCGTTTTTCAAACGGACATGCCTTACGTCGGTCGCTTCGCTCCGTCGCCCACCGGCGCCCTGCATTTCGGTTCGCTGGTCGCGGCGCTGGCGAGCTGGCTGGACGCGCGGCGCGCCGGGGGCCGCTGGCTGCTGCGCATGGAAGACCTCGACACGCCGAGGGTCATGCCCGGCGCGGCGGACCGCATCCTCCGGCAGCTCGAAGGGATCGGCCTGGAGTGGGACGGCCCGGTTGTCTACCAGAGCGCGCGGCTCGATCTGTACGAAGAAGCGATGCGGAAGCTGGGGGACCAGCTCTATCCCTGCGCCTGCACGCGCAAGGAACTGGAGGATTCCGCGCTCGCCATCGATGGTTCGCGCATCTATCCGGGCACCTGCCGCGGCGGATTGCCAACCGGCAAAACCGGCCGCGCCCTGCGCGTGCGCACCCATGACCGGCCGATCTGCTTTACCGACCGGGTTCAGGGTGACATCGTCCAGTCGCTGGAACGAGAGGTCGGCGATTTCGTGGTGCGGCGCGCCGATGGCCTGTTCGCCTACCAGCTGGCGGTGGTGGTGGACGATGCCGCGCAGGGCGTGACGGACGTGGTGCGCGGCGCGGACCTGCTCGATTCGACCGCGCGGCAAATCCACCTGCAGCGGCTGCTCGGGCTCGCTACGCCGCGCTATCTTCACCTGCCGGTCGCGACCAACGCCCAGGGAGAGAAGCTATCGAAGCAGACGCACGCGGCGGATGCCGGCCGGGAGGACGTCGTGCCGGCGCTTCGCTTCCTCGGAATGGATCCGCCGTCGGGCCTCGGTCCGCGCGAGCTGCTCGGCTGGGGAACTGGGCACTGGGACGCGTCGCGCATCCCGCGCGCGCGTACTGTCGCCTGCGACGCCTAGGCCGCGTTCTTGCGCGGCACGATCACGGTGGTAAGGGAACCGAGCACCAGGCCGAGCGCCGCGTACTCCGGCCAGCCGGGCTGCTCTCCCAGCACCAGGATGCCGCTGAAGACTCCGACCACGGGGATCACCAGCATCGAGAGCGAGAACACCGTCACCGACACGCTGGTCGCGAGCTTGATCCAGGCCCAGTGCGCCCAGGCGAACGCGAGGAGCACGTTGTACGCGGCTCCCAGGGCCGAGGCCAGGCTCACGTCGGCCAGCTTGGAGAAATCCTCGAAAAGCAGCGCGCAAACGTAGATCGGCATCCCGCCCATCAGCATCAGCCAGGCCGTGAAGCCCGCGAGCGGCGCGCGCACCGGGTACTTCTTCTGCAGGATCGTGCCGATCGCCCAGGTGAACGCCGCCCCCAGAACCAGCAGCGCGCCGCGCGGGGCACCCTGGATGCGGTGGAACTCGTCCCAGACGAGCAGCAGCATGCCCGCCATGCCGAGCGCGAGGCCGAGCAGCTTGCGCGCGGTCAGGCGCTCGCCGAGCAAAAGCACCGACAGGGGGATGGCCCAAGCAGGCATGGTGTAGGCGAGGATCGCCGCGCGCCCGGAGGGCAGCATGCTCAGGCCGAAGACGACCAGCACGTTCCAGCAGGTGATGTTGAAGAAGGCGATCAGCGTGAAGCGCCCCCACTGGTCGCGCGGAATGGCGAGCGGCTGGCCGCTTGCGCGCAGGAATGCGAACAGCACCCCCGAGCCAAGGCCCAGGCACAGGGTGCGGAAGGTGAACGGCGCGATGTCCGCGATCGCCACCTTCATCGCGGTCCAGTTGAAACCCCAGACCACGGTGAGGCCCGCCAGCACCCACCAAAGCCGCGCCGGAAGGTGCTCCTGGGAAGCTTTTTCCATTAGTTTGCGAGCACTAACTTGTACATAAACCCTCGTCGTTTCATACGGATTGTGCGGGACACCACCAAGAATTGCTGCAGTGCAAAATGTTCTTGACTTTAATAAGATTCGGCATAGAATTGCAATTGCTGCGGCGCACAAGGCGCCCAAAAAGATCACTCAAACCGACTTAAAGGAGATCCAAATGTACGTCACACCCGAGCAAATCCAAGCTGCCACCAAGGCCAACGTCGAAGCCGCCCTCTCGCTCGCGACCACGCAGTTCGCGGCGCTGGAGAAGTTTGCCAGCCTGAACGCCAACGCCGTCAAGGCCGCGTTCGAAGACACGATCGCCAACGCCCGCGCGCTGGCGGGTGCCAAGGACGCGCAGGAGCTGGTGAGCCTGCAGAGCACCTTCGCGCAGCCGGCCGTCGAGAAGGCGATCGCCTACTCGAAGAGCGTGTACGAAGTGGCGACCCAGACCAACACCGACTTCACCAAGGCGACCGAGCGCCGCGTCACCGAGTGGAACGAGAACTTCGTCTCCATGCTGGACAAGGCTGCGAAGAACGCCCCGGCGGGTTCGGACGTCGCCGTGAGCGCGGTCAAGCAGATGCTCGCCGCCGCCAACTCGGCCTATGACAACTTCAACAAGGTTGCCAAGCAGGCCACCGAGATCGCGGAAGCGAACGTCGCCGCCGCCTCGGAGACGGTGAAAGGCCTGACGAAGTCCAAGAAGGCCGCCTAAGTCACCAGGCACAGCAGTAACCAAAAGCCCCGCTTTCGGCGGGGCTTTTTTATTGGGGCGCGCCGCCGAGGGCTTCGACGCCGCGGCGAAGGTCCGCCATGGCCGGCTCCACTTCCGCCGGCGCGCCGCGCACGCCGAGCTCGATGTGGCGCCGCGCGCCGCCCTCGCCCATGCTGGGCAGGCTGAAGGCCTTCAGCCCCTTGTACCTGGCGTTGATCTCCTCCATCAGCGGCGCGATGGTGGATTCGGGCAGGTAGACGATGATCGAGGCCTCGGCCCAGCGGTCGCGGTCGAAGAGGTGGCGGTACTTCTGGTCGAGCACCCATTCGAGCATCGGCCAGGCCATCTGCGGGAAGCCGGGCACGAACCAGTGGTCGCGGATGGCGAAGCCGGGGATGCGGTTGAACGGGTTGGGAATGATCCCCGCGCCTGCGGGGAATTCGCCCATCTTCAGGCGCTGCGGCGTGGTCTCGGCACCGAAGCGGCCGCGGATCTCCCGCTCGGCCTCCGGGTGCAGCGAGAGCCCGACGCCCAACGCCGCCGCCGCGCACTGGCGTGTATGGTCGTCGGGCGTGGCGCCAATGCCGCCGAAGGAGAACACCACGTCGC
>JAYRND010000094.1:0-12032 GCA_041904885.1 Burkholderiales bacterium | reverse complement strand
CGTCCGGCGGCGCCGCCTGCAGCATCTGCAGCGCGCCCTCCATCCGCCCGCGGAAGTCGGGCACCAGCACTTCGACCGTAGTGCTCGGCGATCGCTCGCGCACGGCGCGGATGCAGTCGACGAAATGCTGCGCGCCGCCGTCCTTCAGGTCGTCGCGGTCCACGCTGGTGATGACGACGTAGCCCAGCCCCAAGCGCGCGACGGTATCGGCCAGCTGACGAGGCTCCTCGGGGTCCGGCGCGAGCGGCCTGCCGTGCGCGACGTCGCAGAACGGGCAGCGCCTCGTGCAGATGTCGCCCAGGATCATGAACGTGGCCGTGCCGTTGCCGAAGCATTCGGCGATGTTCGGGCAGCTGGCCTCCTCGCAGACCGTGTGCAGGCGCTGCTCGCGCAGGATGCGCTTGATCTCGTGAAAGCGTGAGCCGCCCGAGGGCGCGCGCACGCGGATCCAGCCGGGCTTGGCGAGCTTTTCCCGGGGGACGAACTTCAGCCGCGCCGTCTTCAGCGCGCCTTTCTCCTTCACGCCCGCTTCACGCATGCTCGAGCTTCCCCGCGAGAATCTCCGCCAGCCGCTCACCCGCCTTCGCCACGGAGAAGTCGAAGCCCAGGTCGCGTGTCTGCGTTACGGCGAGGCCCGGAAAGCCACAGGGGTCGATCGCGGCGAAAGGCGCAAGGTCCATGTCCACGTTGAGGGCGAGGCCGTGGTAGGCGCAGCCGCGCGACACCCGGATGCCGAGCGCCGCCACCTTGGCGCCGTTCACGTAGACGCCCGGGGCGCCGGGTTTCCTCTGTGCACGGCCGCCAAGGAGGTCGATCACCGACTGCTCGAGCAAGGCCACGAACTGCTTTACCTTGATGCCGCGACGCGCGAGATCCACCAGCGTGTAAAGCACGACCTGGCCCGGGCCATGGTAGGTGATCTCGCCGCCGCGCTCGGCATGCACCACGGGGATTCCGGCGTCGATCTTCGGGCCGTGCGCGGCGTCGGCGGCAAGGCCCAGCGTGTAGACCGGCGGATGTTCCAGAAGCCAGAGTTCGTCAGCCGTGTCCGCGTCGCGCAGTGACGTGAAATCGCGCATTTTTTTCAGCGCGGATCCATACTCCATCAAGCCCAGATGCAGAACCCGAAGTTGCTGCAGTACTTCGCCCATCACAGCACCATCACCACGGCAGGGTGGTCGCAAAGCTCCTGGTAGAGCGCATCAAGCTGCTCGCGCGAGACCGCGTTGACGGTGGCCGTGAGGCTGACGTACTTGCCCTTGCGGCTGGGGCGCGTCTCGATGCTGGCGGGCATGAAATCGGGGGCGTGGCGGGTCACGATCTCGATGACCGCGCTCGTGAACCCGGCCTCCCGGCGCCCCATGATCTTGATCGGAAACGGCGCGGGAAACGCCAGCGCCGCCGCGGCCTCAGGCCGCTTGTCGTTCCTTTCCTGCACGCATCACCTTCTGCTTGAACTCCTGGTAGAGCCCGTGCATGCGGCGGAACACCGGCCCGGGCCTGCCCTCTCCCACCGGCCTGCCGTCCAGCGTGACGATGGCGAGCACCTCCTTGGAGGAGGAGGTGACCCAGATCTCGTCGGCGGCGCGCACTTCCGCCTCGGCGACCGCGCGGAACTCCAGCGGCAGTCCCGCGCCCTGCGCGAGTTCGGCGATGACGTCGAACGTGATTCCCGGCAGGATCAGGTTCGACTTGGGGGGCGACAGGATCACGCCGCGCTTGATCACGAATACGTTGGAGGCGGAGGCCTCCGTCAGCCTGCCGTCGCGGAACAGGAT
This sequence comes from Burkholderiales bacterium, assembly GCA_041904885.1. Classification (GTDB taxonomy): domain Bacteria; phylum Pseudomonadota; class Gammaproteobacteria; order Burkholderiales; family SG8-39; genus RBG-16-66-20. The sequence continues at coordinate 10,254 of JAYRND010000094.1, read as the reverse complement.
GGTCTCGACAGCGCCGGCGTCGACGGACACCTGCCGCAGCAGGCAGTTGCCGATCAGCGAGATGGACTTGATGTCGCAGCGCAGCCACCGATCGTCCACCGCCGTCACGGCAGCGGCGCCGCGATTGACCAATTCCTGCGGCGGGGTCACCAGCGGGTTGGACATGACGAACACGGTGGGCGCGGCATCCTTGGGGAAGGCGTGGTCGCGCTTTGCGACCCCTCGAGTTACCTGGAAGTAGACGCCCTGGTCGTCGAACGTCTGCTTGGCGATCAGCTGCAGGATGATGTCGCGCCACTCAGCCCGGCTGTACGGATTGCGGATGCGGACCGCAGCGAGACTGCGCTCCAGTCGCGCCAGATGCTCGTCCAGCCGGAACGGGATACGCGAGTACACCGGCACCAGCTCATAGACGCCGTCGCCGAAGATGAAGCCGCGATCGAGCACCGGCACCCGCGCTTCCTCGATCGGCAGGAACTTTCCGTTCAGAAACACCATGCTCGCCGTCCTTTTACCGGCCCGCTACCGCAGCCAGAGTTTCAGTGTATCCCAGGCCCTGCCGATGATCCCCGCCTCCGGCACCGACTCGAGCGCGATGACGGGATATTCGCCGATCGGCCGGCCTTCGAGGGTAACGCGCAGGTTGCCGACCCGCCCGCCCTCGGCCACCGGCGCGAGCAGCGGCGAGAGCGCGAGCAGCTCGGCCTTCAGCCGGTCCCCCTGCCCCTTGGGCACGCTCACCACCAGGTCGCTGCGGAAACCGGCCTTGAGGGTGGACTTCTCGCCTTTCCAGATCTCGATCTCCTTGACCGCGGCGCCTCCGGCGTACAAGCGAACCGCGTCGTAGGCCTGGAAGCCCCAGTTGAGCAGTTTCTGCGACTCCTGCGCGCGCGTGGTCTCGGAGGTCGAGCCGAGCAGCACCGACAGAAGGCGCCGCGCTCCGCGCCGGGAAGAGGCCACGAGGCAATAGCCGGCCGCCTCGGTGAAGCCGGTCTTGACTCCATCCACCGTGCCGTCCAGCCAGAGCAGGCGGTTGCGGTTGGGCTGGGTGATGCCGTTGTATCGGTACTCGCGCTGCGAGTAGTACTGCGCGTATTGCTCCGGGAAGTCGCGGATCAGCGCGCCGGCAAGCAGGTACAGGTCGCGCGCCGTCGAGTAGTGCTGCGGATCGGGCAGGCCCGAAGAGTTCATGAACTTCGTGTTCTTCATGCCCAGGCGCTCGGCCTCGCGGTTCATCATCGCCGCGAAGGCGTCCTCCGAACCGGCGATCCGCTCGGCGAGGGCGATGCAGGCATCGTTACCCGACTGCACGATCATGCCGCGCAGCAGCTCGTCCACCGTCACCGGCTTCCTGGGCTCGATGAACATGCGGGAACCCGGCGCGCGCCACGCCTTCTCGGACACCGGGACCTGCTCCTCGAGGCTGAGCTTCTTCGCCTTGAGCGCGGCGAATGCAAGGTAGGCCGTCATCAGCTTGGTGAGCGAGGCCGGCTCGAAGCGCTCGTCGGGCTTCTCCGCGGCGAGGATCTGCCCGCTGGAGACCTCGGCGAGCACCCAGGCGCGGCCGATCAGCTGCGGCCGCGTCGGGCCATCGGCCGGCGCCTGCGCGAGCGCGAGCAGTGGCAGCGCGAGCAGCACGGCGAGTAGAGAGTGGCGCATCGGGAATTCGCGGCGAAAAAGGCCGCGCATTATATAGCGGCTACCGGGCGACGATGAGCGGCCGGAAGCTCAGCTCCGATTGGATGCGGTCGGCGATCGCGCGCGCATCGTCCTGGCTGCGGTAGGGCCCCAGCTGCAGGCGGTAGAGCGCGCCGCCGGCGACCACCTGGATCGCCTCGGACAGCCAGGCGAGCTCGCGATAGACGCGCACGCGGAAGTTCTCCGCTGATTCGCGCGCGGAGAATGCGCCCAACTGGATGAAAATGCCTTTACCTTCCTGGATCGAATCCGGCTTGCCGGGAACCAGCGCCTCAACCTCGACGCGCGCACTGCCGGCATCGGCGTAGCCGAGCTTCCAGGCCGCGGTGTAGGAAAGATCGATGACGCGGTCGGCGTGGAACGGGCCGCGGTCGTTGACGCGCACCACCACGCTGCGGCCGTTGGCGAGATTGGTCACGCGCGCGTAGCTCGGAATCGGCAGCGTGGGATGTGCCGCGGTCATCGCGTACATGTCGTAGGGCTCGCCGCTCGAGGTCGGCGCGCCGTGGAAGCGGCGCCCGTACCAGCTGCCGATTCCCGTCTGCCGGAACTGCTCGGCGCTCGCCAGCGGCACGTAGTCCTTGCCGAACACCTGGTAGGGACGGTTGGCGAAGCGATGCAGCGGCTCGGGCCGTGGCACCGCATCGGGGATCGATGCAAGGTCGGGCGGCGGATTGGCGCCGGGGCCGTCATCCTTGTAGTACGCGCCCCTGGAAGGAGCCGCCTGCGGCGCCTGGGGAGTCGCCTGCGGGGGTGCCGGCGACTCTTCCTTCCTGGATGGGGTTCCGCACCCCGCAAGCAGCACAAGGAGCGCGAGCGCCGCTGCCCTCACGCCTGCCAGACCACCTTTCCGGCGACGATGGTCTTGTACACGCGCCCCGGCAGCTCGTAGCCGAGGAAGGGCGTGTTCTTGCCCTGGCTGCGAAGCGCCGCCGGCGTCGCGCGCCAGCTCGCCTCCGGGTCGAACAGCACCAGGTCCGCCTGTGCGCCGGGCTCGATGCGGCCGGTGGACACGCCCAGGACGCGCGCCGCTTCGCTGGTGACGCGAGCAAGCGTTTTCGCGAGCGGCAGCTTTCTCTTCTCGCCCCATTTCAGTGTGAGCGGAAGCAGCAGCTCCAGGCCCGTCGCGCCGGGCTCGGCTTCGGCGAACGGCAGCTGCTTCTGGTCCTCGTCCACCGGCGCATGATCCGACACTGCGCAGTCGATGGTGCCATCGGCGAGGCCTGCAGCGAGCGCATCGCGGTCCCGTTGCGAGCGCAGCGGGGGGTCGAGGCGGCAGTGGGCGTCGTAGTAACCGAGATCCGTATCCGACAGGTGCACGTAGTGGATGCCGACGTCGCAGGTCACGGGCAGCTTTTCCTTCTTCGCGGCGCGCATCATGTCGACCGCCGCCGCGGTCGACAGCCGGCAGACATGCACGCGCGCGCCCGTGGCGCGCACCAGCTGCAGCAGCGTGGCGAGCGCGATGGTCTCGGTGAAGGCCGGGATGCCGGCGAGCCCGAGGCGGGTGGCCATTTCGCCGTCGTGCGCCACACCCTCGCGCGAAAGCCAGCGGTCCTCGGCGCGCAGCCAGACCGGGTAGCCGAAGGTGGCCGCGTACTGCAGCGCGCGCCAGAGCACCTGGGTGTCGGCGATCGGCACGTTCGCCTGCGAGAAGGCCACGCAGCCGGCCTCCGCGAGCACCGACATCTCCGTCAGGCGCTCGCCGGCAAGCTTCACCGTGAGCGCGCCCACCGGATAGACCCGCGCGCGCGACAGCGCCTTGGCGCGCCGGCGCAGCATGTCGACGAGCCCCGGCTCGTCGAGCGGCGGATGCGTGTCCGGCGGGCAGGCGAGGCTGGTCACGCCGCCCGCCACCGCCGCGTCCATCTCCGAGGTGAGCGTCGCCTTGTACTCCTCGCCCGGCTCGCGCAGGCGTGCGGCGAGATCGATCAGGCCCGGCGCGACGACGAGGCCTCTGGCATCGATGGTCTCGTCGGCCTTGCCCTTCTTCTCCGCGATCCTGCCCTTGTCGACGAACACGTCGCCGACCTCGTCCCGGCCGCTCGCGGGGTCGACGATCCGACCGCCCTTGATCAGCAGGCCCATCAATTACCCGCCACGATGGACATTACCGCCATGCGCACCGCAATGCCGAATGTGACCTGCGGCAGGATCACCGAGTGCGGTCCGTCGGCCACCGGCGAGTCGATCTCGACGCCGCGGTTCATCGGCCCGGGATGCATGACGATCGCGTCCGCCTTGGCGAGCGCGAGCTTCTCCGCGGTGAGCCCGTAATTCTTGAAGTACTCCTGCGCCGAGGGCAGCAGCGGGCCGCTCATGCGCTCGTTCTGCAGGCGCAGCATCACCACCACGTCGCAGCCGGACAGCCCGGCGCGCATGTCATGGAACACTCGCACGCCGAGCGCCTGCGCGCCGGCCGGCATCAGCGTCTGCGGCCCGATCACGCGCACCTCGGGGACGCCGAGCGTGGTCAGGCCATGGACCAGCGAGCGCGCGACCCGCGAATGCAGGACGTCGCCCACGATCGCCACCGTGAGCCGGGTGAAGTCCTTCTTGTAGTGGCGGATGGTGTAGAGGTCGAGCAGGCCCTGGGTCGGGTGCGCGTGCCGGCCGTCGCCGGCGTTGATCACGTGCTCGTGCGGCTTTACGTGGCGCGCGATCAGGTAGGGCGCGCCCGAAGAGGCGTGGCGCACGACGAACACGTCGGCATGCATCGCCGAAAGGTTGGCCACCGTATCGAGCAGCGACTCGCCCTTGCTTTGCGAGCTGACCGCGATGTTGAGGTTGATGACGTCCGCGGAGAGGCGCTTGGCGGCGATCTCGAAGGTGGTGCGGGTGCGCGTGGAAGCCTCGAAGAAGAGGTTGAACACGCTCTTGCCGCGCAGCAGCGGCACCTTCTTCACCTCGCGCTCGGTGACGCCGGCGAAGGATTCGGCGGTATCGAGGATCTGCACGAGGATGTCGCGCGGCAGGCCCTCGATCGAGAGCAGGTGCTGCAGCTCGCCCTTGGCGTTCAGCTGCGGATTAGCCGCCACCAGCCGCCTCCTCCAATGCCAGCGACAGCCTGCCGTCGGCCGCGCGCTTCAAGCGCAGCTTCTTGCCCGCGGGGACCTCGACGTGCGCGCCGACGTGCTGCGCGGCGATCGGCAGCTGGCGGCCGCCCCGGTCGGCGAGCACCACCAGCGCGATGCTGCGCGGCCGGCCATAGTCGAACAACTCGTTCATCGCCGCGCGCACGGTGCGCCCGGTATAGAGGACGTCGTCGACCAGCAGCAGGTCCCGGCCCTCGACCTCGAAGGGAATCTTGGTCCGCTTCGGATCATGCTTGAGGCCCTCCTTCGAGTAATCGTCGCGGTAAAACGCGATGTCCATCAGCCCGAGCGGATCCTTGAGCGCGAGCAGGCGATGCAGCCGCTCGGCCACCCAGGCGCCACCGGTGTGCAGGCCGATCATCGCCGTCGCCGGCGTGATCGCCGGCTTCAAATCGGCCGCGAGCCTGGGCAGCAGCGCTTCGGCGTCAGGCAGCTTGCTTGTCATTGAAGAATTGCTCCAGTACCAGCTGCGCGGCCTGCGAATCGAGCGCCTTGCCGCGCGCAAGCGACACGGCCTTGCGCGCGCCATAGGCCGCCCTCACCCTGCTCTCGGCCTCCGCCGAGCTGTAGCTTTCGTCGACGAGCCGCACCGGCAGGCCGAAGCGGCCGCCCAGCTGACGCGCGAAGCGCTCGGCGCGCCGCGTCATTTCGTGGGCCGCGCCGTCATCGCCCAGCGGCCGGCCGACCACCAGCAATGAGGGCTTCCATTCCTTCACGAGGCGCCCGATCGCGGTCATGCGCCCGGGCTGCGTGAGCGCGGCCAGCGCCGGCAGCGCATGCGCCGTGCCCAGCTCCTGCTCGCCGACGGCGACGCCGATGCGCTGCAGTCCGAAATCGAAAGCGAGGACCGTGCCGGCGGCGGGCCGGCAGGCCTTCTCAGGCATGTCCCGCCTGGTCGGCGAGGCGCGCGTAGTCGAGCCCCAGCAGTTCCATGGCCGCGGGCAGCCGCTCGTCGGCCGGCAGGTCGAACAGGATCGCGTCCTTCGCCTCCACAGTGAGCCAGGCGTTCTGCGAGAGCTCGTGCTCGATTTGCCCGGCAGACCAGCCCGCATAGCCGAGCGACACCAGCATCTTCGCCGGCCCCTCGCCCCGCCCCACCGCTTCGAGGATGTCCTTCGAGGTCGTCAGGCCGATCATCGCGTCCCTCGCGCCGGCCACCTTCAGCGTCGCCTGCCACTCGCCCGCGGGCAGGTGCAGCACGAAACCGCGGTCGGTCTGCACCGGGCCGCCGAAATAGATGGGCGCATCGGCGCGCGCGCGGTCCTGCATGCTGAGCGAGAGGCGCTCGAACAGCGCCTGCAGGGTCATGTCGATGGGCCGGTTGACGACGATGCCCAGCGCGCCCTGGTCGTTGTGCTCGCAGACGTAGGTCAATGTCCTCGCAAAGTACGGATCGGCCATGTTGGGCATGGCGATCAGGAAGTGATTCGTCAGATTGATCGAGGACACGCTTGACGATATTTTACCGCATCGTCCACTCGGCCGTCCGTATACTCTATACTCGCCTGCCCCCGGGATTGCCCTCCCTTTTTCCACTCGCCATCGGCGCAGCATGCGCATCCTCGGCAGCATCGGTTACGGCTTCATGGCGCTCGTGCTGGCCGGCGGCTGGGCGTTCCTCTACTGGCAGTCCAGCGCCGTCGACCTCGCCTCGGTCGAAGGCTCGCGCGGCGCGCTAGCCGAGCTGCGCGCCATCGACGCGGGCTGGAACCAGCGGCTGGTGGATGCGCGCCTGCACGCGGGCGCGGCGCAGTTCGGCCCTTCGCGCCACCGCGGCGCATACAGCAGGCTCGAAGTGCGGGCGCTGCGCCTGGGCGATGCGCGCATCGGCGCCGAGCTGGTGCAGCTCAAGCGCGCGTTCGACGACAAGGCGGTACAGGTCGAACGCTATCGCGCCGCGCGTGCGGAAGCGCGCTCGGTGGAAGCGGCCGACCCGGCCAAGGCCGCCGACCTTGCCTCGCTCTCGGAGGCGATTTTCGACCAGGCCTGGCTCGCGCCGACCGGGCCGAGGCTCGATACCCTCGCGCGCGCCATCGACCGCAGCTTCGACGACGCGCTGGTGCAGGCGGAGCTCTACCGCATCGGGCTGCTCTACTACTCCGGATTCCTGCTCGCCGTGCTCGCCTTCCTGGTCTGGAGCCTGGACCAGCGACGGCGCCAGATCGACCGCATCAACGGCCTGCTGCGCGAGGCGAACGAGAAGCTCGAAGCGCGCGTCGCCGAGCGCACGCGCGAGTTGCAGGAACGCACGAGTGCGTTGGCGAACGCGCTCGCGAAGCTCAAGGAATCCGAGGCGATGCTGATCCAGAGCGAGAAGATGTCCTCGCTCGGCCAGATGGTCGCGGGCATCGCGCACGAGGTGAACACGCCGCTCGCCTACGTCAAGTCGAGCCTGGAGGCGGTGCGCCGCAGCGTGCCGCAGATCGCGCGCCTCACCGTCGAGACCGAGCGGCTGCTCGAGATGCTGTCGGCCGAGGGCGCGGACGAGGCCGCGCTCGCGGCCCAGTTCGCGCAGGTGCGCGCGCTCGTGCACGAACTCGGCGGCAAGGAACCGGCGCGGTTGGCCCTGCAGGACCTGGAGCGGATGCTGAAGGACGGCCTGTTCGGCATCGGCCAGATCTCCGAGGTGATCGGCAATCTCAAGAACTTCAGCCGCCTCGACCGCAGCAATGTCGCGGAGTTCGACCTGCACGAGGGCATTGAAAGCACAATCCGCATCGGCCACGCGCAGCTGCAGAAGCGCGTGCTGCGCCGGGAGTTCGGCAAAATCCCGCCCATCTCCTGTTCGCCCTCGCAGATCAACCAGGTGATCCTGAACCTGCTGGCCAACGCCGCGCAGGCGACAAAGGACGGCGACGGCACGATCACGGTGCGCACCGGCATGCGCGACGCGTCGCACGTCGCCGTCGAGGTGGCTGACAACGGCCACGGCATACCGCCTGAGGTGCTGCCGAAGATCTTCGATCCCTTCTTCACCACCAAGCCCGTCGGCAAGGGCACGGGCCTCGGCCTCTCGATTTGCCACAAGATCGTCGAGAACCACGGCGGCAGGCTGGAAGTCCAGTCGCGGCCGGGCGCCGGCACGCGCTTCACCATGGTGCTGCCCGTCAAGCCGCCGGCCGCGGCGGCCGCGTGAGCGCGTGACCCCGGCGCGCATCGGCAGGTACGAAGTCCTCGGCGAGCTGGGCCGCGGCGGCATGGCGGTCGTCTACCGCGGACTCGACCCCGTCATCCGCAGGGAAGCCGCGCTCAAGGTGGTCCGCAAGGCGGACCTCGAAACGGCGGATGCGGCGCAGATCCTCGAGCGCTTCAAGCGCGAAGCGCAGGCCGCCGGCAGCCTGCACCACCCGAACGTGGTGGCGATCTACGAGTACGGCGAGGACGAGGAGTGCGCGTGGATCGCGATGGAGCTGGTCGAAGGAAAGTCGCTGCGCGACCACCTGCTCGCCGGCTGGCGGCCGGACCTTTCCCGGCTGCCCTCGGTGCTGGAGCAGCTGCTGGAGGCGCTCGATTACTCGCACGGGCGCGGCGTCGTGCACCGGGACATGAAGCCCGGCAACGTGCTGATCAGCGACATGGGCGTGGCCAAGATCAGCGATTTCGGCATCGCGCGGGTCCAGCTGTCGCACCTGACGCAGGCAGGCGAAGTGCTCGGCACGCCCTACTACATGGCGCCCGAGCAGTACGAGGGGCGCGACACCGACGAGCGCACCGACATCTACGCCGCCGGCGTGATCGTTTACGAGGTGCTTTGCGGACGGCGGCCTTTCGAAGGCGCCAGCGGCAACCTCCTCCGCCAGATCCTGCAGGACCCGCCGCCTCCCGTCTCCACCTTCGAGCCACGGCTGCCCGTCACCATCGACATGGTACTGGCGCGCGCGCTCGCGAAGAAGCCGGAAAACCGCTTCCGCAACGCGCGCGAGTTCCTGGATGCGCTCAAGAACGCGTTCCCGGGGGCGAGCCCTGCGGCCACCGGCCTCGCCGGCAACGTCGGCGCGCTGCGCAAGGCGCTCGCCTCCTCCGCCGCGCCCGCGGCGAAACCGGCAAAGCCTGCCGCGCGCCGCCCCGCGGTGCTGTTCGTAGACGATGAAGAGCGCATCCTCAGCTCGCTCGAGCACCTGTTCCGGGAAAGCTACGAAGTCGAAACGGCGACCAGCGGGGGCGCCGCGCTCGAACGACTGCGCGCGCGCCGCTTCCACGTGCTCGTCAGCGACCAGCGGATGCCGGAGATGCTGGGCGTGGAGCTGCTCCGCCAGGCAAAGGAGTTCGCGCCTCGCACGGTGCGCCTGCTGCTGACCGGCTACTCGGACCTCGCGGCAATCGTCGGCTCGGTGAACGAGAGCGAAGTGTTCCGCTTCGTCTCCAAGCCCTGGCAGGAGGAGGACCTGCGCGCCACGCTCGCGGAAGCTGTCGACGTGGCGATCGCGCTCGAGGCCGCGGCCGCCGCGCCCGCGCCCGCGCTGCCCGCCGGCGCCGCGGCGCTGGTGCTCGCCGAGCCGGCGCTCGCGCGCGCCGCGCGGGAACTGGCGAAAGGCGCCTACCAGGTCCGCGAGGCCGCCGGCATCGACGCCGCGCTCGAGGTACTCGCCGCGGAGGAAATCGCCACCCTCGTCTGCGACCTCGATCTGGGCGCCGGCGACCCGGCCGCGCTGCTGCGCATCCTCAAGAAGCAGTCGCCGCAGACGCAGCTGATCGCGCTCTCCTCCGCCTCGGATTCGGAAATGATCATCAGCCTCATCAACGAGGCGCGCATCTACCGCTTCCTCAAGAAGCCGGTCAACTTCTCGCTGCTCCAGGGAGCGCTCGTGGCGGCGCTGGGGCGCTATGCGCGCCTGATGACGTCACCCGCGCTGCTGCGCTCGGAATCCGCGCGGCGCGGCCGGCAGGGCTACGCGGAGCGCTCGATCCTGGGCCGGCTGAAATCGCTCGGCGGCCGCTTCGCCGCCGCGTTCAAGAACTGAGCCGCGGGCGTCGCGCCCGCGCTAGATCTCCGTCATCTCGAAATCGTCCTTGCGCGCGCCGCATTCCGGGCAGGTCCAGTTCATCGGCACGTCCTCCCAGCGCGTCCCCGGCGCGATGCCCTCGCCCGGAAGTCCCGCGGCCTCGTCGTACACCCATCCGCAGATGAGGCACATCCATGTCTTGTATTCGACTTTCTGCTCGGTGGTCATTAGGGGACAGGACAGTAAAATTGCCCGGGATATTACCGCATGTCTTTGTCTCTTCCGGCCGTGCTCGCCTTTTCCGCGTCAGATCCGACCGGCGGCGCGGGCATGCAGGCCGACTTGCTGACGATCGCGAGCCTCGGCTGCCATCCGCTGACGGTGCTCACCGCGCTCACCGCGCAGGATACGTATGGCGTGGACGGGCTGCAGGCCGTCGAACCGGAATGGATCTCGCGCCAGGCGCGCCGGGTGCTCGAGGACATCCCTGTCGCGGCGTTCAAGCTGGGCGTGCTCGG
>JAYRND010000093.1:0-2132 GCA_041904885.1 Burkholderiales bacterium | reverse complement strand
GGGGTATTCCTCTTGGATGCTAGGGCTGCGCGGGGAGCTCGAACCAGAACGTGGATCCGCCGCCCTCGCGGTCGTCGAAGCCGAGGTTGCCTTCCATCAGTTCCACGAGGCGCTTGCAGATCGCGAGACCGAGTCCGGTGCCGCCCTTCTGGCGGGTGTAGGACATGTCGGCCTGGGCGAAGCGGCCGAAGATCCGGTTGCGGAAGCCTTCCGGGATGCCGGGCCCGTTGTCGTTGACGGCGACCTGCACGCTGCCGTTCTCGACCCGCATCTGCACTTGGACCGTCGAGCCCTCGGGGGAGAACTTGGCCGCGTTGGACAGCAGGTTGGTCATGACCTGCAGCAGGCGCTTGCGGTCGGCGTTCACCTTCACGGCGGGCAGCTCGCCGTCGGCGGCCAGGCGCACCTTGAAGCGGTCGGCGAAGCCGCGGTTGAGCGTGAGCGACTCGGTCACCATGTCGCTGAGCAGCATCGGCTCGGGGAACAGCGTCAGCTTGCCCGACTCGATCTTCTCGACGTCGAGGATGTCGTTGATCAGGTCGAGCAGGCGCTGGCCGTTGCGCTCGGCGATGGTGGTCAGCTCGAGCACGTCCTTGTCGATGTCGCCGAGCACGCCCGAATTGATCAGCTGCAGGGAGCCGATGATCGAGGTGAGCGGCGTGCGCAGCTCGTGGCTCAGGGTCGAGGTGAACTCCTGCTTCATGCGCTCGGCCTCGAGCTGCTGCGTGATGTCGCGGCCCTGCACGATCACCGAGATCACCCGGTTCTCGTTGTTGACGAGTGGCGTCAGGCTCCACTCGCAGGTGATCTCGGCGCCGTCGCGCCGCGTCGAGGCCGCGCGCAGGCCGAACACCGGGCTGCGGGTGCGGATCAGCTCGCGCCAGCGCTCGACGACTTCCGCCTTGGCGGCGTTCTGGAACAGGGTCGCGGTTCCCTCGCGGCCGATGAGCTCCGCGGCGCCGTAGCCGAACAGGGTTTCGGCGGCCGGGTTGGCGCTGAGGATGGAGCCGTGCGCGTCGAACTCGAACACGGCGATCGGCGAGCGCTCGGCGAACAGGGCGAGCTTGCGGCCCGAGGCCTCGACCTGGCGGCGCGCCTCGTCCAGCTCGACCAACTGCTGCTCCAGGCGCTGGTTGAGGGCGCTGTAGTCCTCGGTCAACTTGCCGTACGCGTGGCGCAGCCGGTAGCCGGCGGTGAACACCCGGTTCAGCCGGTAGGCGATGCCCACGTTGACGATGTAATACATGGGCACGACGAAGGCGATCTCGGCGAACAGGCGGTTGCCGAAGGTGGCGAGCACGTAGGTGAACGGAAACAGGATCCCCGCCGCGTAGAGGGCGAAGATGGGCCAGGACACCGCGTAGATTGCCACCCCGCCGCCCACCATCACGGCGAGCAGGAATGCGATGAACACCTGCTGCTGGTCGACGTGCGCCGGAAAGAACACCGCCGCCGCGAATCCCCAGGTGGCCCCTGCGGCCATCGCGCTGATCCCCAGCCAGCGCAGCCACTGCTCCGCCTCGCCGACCTTGTCCCGGCTGCGCCGGTAGCCCGCGTAGAGCACGATGCGCATCAGCGTGAGCATCACCACCAGGCCGCCCCAGAACCACAGGATCTCCACGTAGCGGCCTTCCCGCAGCTCGTAGGCCGCGAGCGCGCTCACTGCCACGGTGGCCGATATGGCGGTCGGCATCTGGCTGTAGAGCTGCCGGACGCGGTCGGCGAGGACGAGGCGCGGGTCGGCCGACTGCCGCAGGCTCAGCCTCGTGCTTGCGGAATCCTGGTCCGTGAGGGAACTTACGGAATTCATCGGCGGGCCCGAAATCGGGCCCGGCAATTATAGGCGCTGCCTTCGCGCGCGGGGGCGGGCGCCCCCGGGCTTACAGATTCTTGCCGCTGCGGATCACGCCGACGGCGATGCCCTCGATCGCCATCTCGTCGCGGCGCAGGTCGATCTCGATCGGCTCGAAATCGGGGTTTTCCGGGAGCAGTTGCACGGCATGGCCACGGCGCTTGAGGCGCTTCACCGTGACTTCCCCGCCGACGCGCGCAACCACCATCTGGCCGCTTTGCGCCTCGGTGGTGCGGTGGACGGCCAGCAGGTCGCCCTCGAGGATGCCGGCGTCGCGCAT
>JAYRND010000092.1:0-2045 GCA_041904885.1 Burkholderiales bacterium | reverse complement strand
CGATTTCGTCTGCCGACATCTCGCGCGAGGACCTGCTCGCAGTCGCCGACGCGGTCTACCGGCAGCTCAATCCCTAGGCCGGCCGCACTACGTAGCCGCCCGACTTCTCGTCGGGCTCCAGCTTGATGAGGCTCTTCTTCTCCGCGTCCTCGAGCAGGTCGGAGAACGCGCGGTAGCCGTAGTACGACTCGTTGAAGCCGGGCTTGCGGCGCTTGAGCGCCTGCTTGATCATCGAGCCCCAGACGCGCTCGCCTTCGCCGCGCTCGGCGATGAGCGCCTGCAGCGTCTCGAGCACCAGGTCGAAGGCCTCCTGCTGCTTATCGCCGCCCGCGGCGGCGGGCGCGGACTCCTTGCGCTTCTTCGCGGCGCGGCGCTTGATCTCGTCCTCGCGAACGAGGTCGTCGTAGTAGATGAACTCGTCGCAATTGGCGATCAGCAGGTCCGAGGTCGAGTTCTTCACGCCCACGCCGATCACCACCTTGGCGTTTTCGCGCAGCTTGGAGACCAAGGGCGAGAAATCCGAGTCGCCGCTGATGATGACGAAGGTATCGACATGGCCCTTGGTGTAGCAGAGGTCGAGGGCGTCCACGACCATGCGGATGTCGGCGGAGTTCTTGCCCGACTGGCGCACGTGCGGGATCTCGATCAGCTCGAAGGACGCGCCGTGCATCGCGGCCTTGAACTCCTTGTAGCGCTGCCAGTCGCAGTACGCCTTCTTGACGACGATCGAACCCTTCAGCAGCAGGCGCTCGAGGACGCGGTTGATGTCGAACTTCTCGTATTTGGCGTCCTGCACGCCGAGAGCGACGTTCTCGAAATCGCAGAACAGCGCCATGTTGCGGGTTTCCGGAGCGGCCATGTTTCGAATCTCCCGTTCGCTCCGATGCTAGCATTCCCCTCATGAACGGAGCCGAAAGTCTTGCGCGCACGCTGGTCGCCGGCGGCGTCGACACCTGTTTCGCCAATCCCGGCACCTCGGAAATGCACTTCGTGTCGGCGCTGGACCGGGTCGCCGGGCTGCGCTGCGTGCTCGGGCTCGCCGAGACTGCCGTCGCTGGCTTCGCCGACGGCTACGCGCGCATGGCCGGCAAGCCCGCCGCCACGCTCTTTCACTGCGGGCCCGGCCTGGGCAACGCGATCGCCAACCTGCACAACGCGAAGCGCGCGTTTTCGCCGATCGTCAACATCGTGGGCGACCACGCGACCTATCACCGCCCGTACGACGCGCCGCTCACCGCGGACACCGAGGGCCTCGCACGCGCGGTGTCGTCCTGGGTGCGCACCTGCGCGAGCGCGCGAGCGGTCGGCAGCGACGCCGCGGAAGCGATCCGTGCCGCGCGCACTCCGCCCGGCGGCACCGCGACGCTGATCCTGCCGGCAGACTGCGCCTGGGACGAGGGCAGCGCGCCCGGCGAGCCGTCACCGCCGCCCGAGGCCGCACGCGTCCCGCAGGACAGGATTGACGCGGTTGCGCGGGCGCTCCGCGAGGCGGTGCCAGCGATGCTCGTGCTGTCCAATGGCGCGCTCAGCGAGGCAGGCCTGCGCGCCGCCAACCGCATCGCGCACGCCACCGGAGCGAAGCTGCGCACGCCCACGCAGGTGCCGCGCATGCCGCGCGGGCGAGGCCGCGTGCCGGTGGACCGCATACCCTATGTGGTGGACATGGCGCTGAAGGTCCTTGAGGGAACGAAGCATCTCGTACTCGCGGGCGCCAAGGCGCCGGTGGGCTTTTTTGCCTATCCGGGCAAACCCTCGACGCTCTGGCCGAAGGACTGCGCCGTCCATACGCTCGCGGCGCCCGAGGAAGACGTCGCCGGCGCGCTGGAAGCGCTCGCCGACGCGCTGTCCGCGCCGCGGGAGGCGCCGATCCGCGAGGACGTGGCCAAGCCCGAGCTCCATGGCGGCCCGTTCAAGCCGGAAGCCTTCGGCCTCACGCTCGCGGCGCTGCTGCCGGAGAACTCGATCATCGCCGAGGACGCGGTCACCTCGGGCCGCGCCCTGTTTCCCCTCACCTGGGGCGCGGCGCCCCACGACTGGATCCAGAT
>JAYRND010000091.1:0-2309 GCA_041904885.1 Burkholderiales bacterium | reverse complement strand
GTGCACGAAATCCTCGTACTTCGTGCCGAGCAGGGCCTTCGCAGACGCGACGCCCAGCATCCGCGCCGCGGCGCTGTTGGAGAACTCGATGACCCCGCCCGAGGTCACGATCACGCCGTCGGGCGCGAGCTCGATGAGCGTCCGGTAGCGCTCCTCGGCGTCGCGGCTCGCCTGCTCGGCGCGCTTGCGCGCGTCGATCTCGACCAGCGTGCCGCTCATGCGCAGGGCCCGCCCCTCGGAATCGCGCTGCGTGACGCGGCCCGTGCAGTAGAGCCACTTCCATTCGCCGGACACCGTGCGCATGCGGAATTCCAGGCCCTGCGTGCCGGCCTCCTCCTTCAGCGCCCGCACGAACATCTTGCGCAGCGCATCGCGGTCGGCAGGGTGCACGCGCTCGTGCAGGTCCATGCTGCGCTGTCCGGGGCGCGCGCCCAGCGACTCGGCGAGCCCCCCGCCCAGATGCATCTGGTCGGTGCCAACGTCGATGTCCCAGACCGCGAGGTTGGCGCTCTCGGTGGCGAGCTCGAGGCGCTCCTTGGCGTCGCCCAGGGCGCGCTCCGCGCGCATCTTCTCGGTGATGTCCTGGCCGACGCCGCGGTAGCCGAGGAACTGCCCGGCGGCGTCGTAGCGCGGCCGGCCGGTGATGCGGTGCGAGCGCCGCTCGCCGCCGTCGCGCCGCGAGATGAGGAAGTCGAAGAACGGCATGCGGGCGTCCAGCTCCTCCAGCCGCTCGAAGTGCTCGACCAGGGCGCTCGGCTCGACCCTCACGCCGGGGATTTCCCACAGGCGTCGGCCGTGCGCCAGCTCGCCGCCGAACAGCGCCGCCACCGCCGGGCCGCCCGA
Source organism: Burkholderiales bacterium (assembly GCA_041904885.1). Lineage (GTDB taxonomy): Bacteria > Pseudomonadota > Gammaproteobacteria > Burkholderiales > SG8-39 > RBG-16-66-20. The sequence goes on along the minus strand of JAYRND010000091.1, from coordinate 1,466 downwards.
AAGCCAGCTGATGCGGTGCTGCGCGTCGGTCTCCCAGAACCAGTCGGCCGAGAGCGTGGTGAGGTGGCGAAACCGCTCCTCGCTCGCGCGCAGCGCCTGCGTCGCGCGCTCGTCGCGCACGCGCGCGCTGAACCAGACGCCGAACAGGACCAGCCCGCCCGTGAGGAGCAGCAACGCCTCGACGAGGTTCGACCAATCCACGCTAGCCCGCCGTCGACTCGACCGCCGGCGGCGCCGTCTTCATCACTTCCTCGATGGTGGTGTAGCCGGCCGCGACCTTCATCGCGCCGCTGATGCGCAGCGCCTTCATGCCCTCGCGGTAGCCCTGCTCGCGGATCTTCGCGAGGTCGCCGCTGGCGCCGACGATTTCCTTGATGGCGCTCGTGAAAAGAAGCGTCTCGTAGATGCCCACCCGGCCCTTGAAGCCGGTCATGCGGCACTCCAGGCAGCCCACCGGCTTGTAGACCGCGGCAGGACGGGTCGCCTTCCAGGGCGCCACCAGGCCTTCCCAGGCCTGCACGTCCTCGACGCGATGCAGCTCGACCTTCTGCTTGCAGTGCGGGCAGAGGATGCGCACCAGGCGCTGGGCCATGACCCCGTTCAGCGTCGAGTTGAGCAGGTAGGGCTTGATGCCGAGCTCGAGCAGGCGCGTCACCGCGCTGGGCGCGTCGTTGGTGTGCAGCGTGGAGAGCACGAGGTGGCCCGTGAGCGCCGCCTGCACCGCCATCTCGGCGGTCTCCAGGTCGCGGATCTCGCCCACCATGATGATGTCCGGGTCCTGCCGCATGAGCGCGCGCAGGCCGTCGGCGAAGCCCAAATCGATCGCCGTGTTCACCTGCATCTGGTTGAAGGAGCCCTCGACCATCTCGATCGGGTCCTCGACCGTGCAGACGTTCACGTCGGGCGTCGCCAGCTGCTTGAGCGTCGAGTACAGCGTCGTGGTCTTGCCCGAGCCCGTCGGGCCGGTGACCAGCACGATGCCGTTCGGCCGCTCGGTCATGTCCCTCCAGCGCTGGCCGTCCTCCTCGGAGAAGCCGAGCTCCTTGAAATCGCGCACCAGCACTTCCGGGTCGAAGATCCGCATCACCAGCTTCTCGCCGAACGCGGTCGGCAGCGTCGAAATGCGCAGCTCGATCTCCTGCCCGTCCAGAGACCGCGTCTTGATGCGGCCGTCCTGCGGGCGGCGCTTCTCGACCACGTCCATGCGCGCGAGGATCTTGATGCGGCTGGTCATCGCCGCCAGCACCGACGCGGGCACCTGGTAGACCTGGTGCAGCGTGCCGTCGATGCGGAAGCGCACGATGCCGAACTCGCGGCGCGGCTCGACGTGGATGTCGCTCGCGCGCTGCTCGAAGGCGTAGCTCCACAGCCAGTCGACCACCTTGACGATGTGCGCGTCGTTGGCGTCGTAGGTCTTGTTGCCGCCCAGCTCGACCAGCTGCTCGAAATTCTGCAGGCCGGAGACG
>JAYRND010000090.1:0-5947 GCA_041904885.1 Burkholderiales bacterium | reverse complement strand
GCCGCTGTACGCCTGCGTGAGCGCCTCGCCGAGGCGCGCCGCGCCCTGCACGACAGCAGCGAAGACGCCAGCGACCGCGCCAGCCGGGATCCGCTCACCGGCACCTACCACCACCGCCACCTGATGGAAGTGCTCGAGCGCGAGATCGCGCGGGCCGAGCGAGTCGGCAAGCCGCTGTCCATCGCGCGGGTGGACCTGGACGGGCTGAGCGCCGTCAACGAAGCCCACGGCAACGGCATAGGCGACATCGCGCTGAAGAGGTTCGTGGAGGCAGGCATGGCGGCGCTGCGCAATGTCGACATCCTCGGCCGGCACGGCGGCAAGGAGTTCATCGTCATCATGCCCGATACGGACCTCCAGGGCTCGGTCGTCGCGGCCGAGCGGCTGCGCGCGGCCGTGGCGCGCGAGCCGCTGCCCGAAACGCGCGGCCGCAAGCACCTGAGCTGCACGCTGGGCGTCGCCGAGCACCGCAAGGGCGAGAACACGCGCCTGGTGATCGGCCGCGCGGAGGCCGCGCTCAACTACGCCAAGGCTGCGGGGCGCGACCGCGTGGTCGCGCTGGACGCCAACGGCAAGCCGATGCTGATCGGGGCTGCCTGATGGCTGGCGGCAAAGTCTTCGGCCTGGACGCCAGCGTCGTGTATCGCGGCAAGCCGATGCGCATCGCCGGCAGGATGCTGCTGGAAGGCGCGAGCGGCCAGTCCACGTTCCGCTACCTGCTGTCGGGCGGCGCAGGCGCGCCCGTGCTGCTCGAGCAGGCGGCCTCCGACCGCTATGCGTTGCTGCGCCCGTTTCCGCCCGCGGCGGAACCGCAGACCGCGGGCAACACGGTGGCCGTCGGCGCGGAGCGCTACACGCTGGTCGGCATTCGCCGGCTGAAGGTGCTGGAAACGCTGGGCCAATCGACCGGCGCCGCGCCTGGCGCGGCGATGCTGCTGTCCGGCATGTTCGAGGGTCCCGCGGGCACCCTGATGCGCGAACTGGTACCGGGTTCGGACAAGCAGGTGTACTACCTCGTGAAGCCGCTCACGACAGGGGAGTTTCTCTCCGCAGAAGCGCACGCCGAAGCGCGCGAAGCAGCGCGGCGGGCGGCCGGCGAGCGCGACGACGACTAGCCCTTCCGCGCCTCAGCCGGAAGGTGCATCTCGCGCAGCTTCACCTTCCAGAACTTCCCGGTCGACGTCCGCGGGATCGAGGACAGGAACTCGAACCGGTCGGGCAGCTGCCACTTGGCGAAGTGCGCAGAGAGGTGTGCCCGCAGTTCCTCCGGAGTTATTTTTTTATCCGGCTTCAAAACGACACATGCGAGCGGTCGCTCGGACCATTTCGGGTCCGGAACCGCGATCACGGCGGCCTCCAGCACCGCCGGGTGCGCCATCAGCAGGTTTTCCATGTCCACCGAGCTGATCCATTCGCCGCCGGACTTGATCAGGTCCTTGGTGCGGTCGGTGATGCGGATGTAGCCGTGCGGGTCGATCGACGCGACATCTCCCGTGCGCAGCCAGCCATCGGCCGTGAACTTGTCCGGGTCCGCCGGCACGTTGTGATAGCCGCCGGTGATGAAAGGCCCGCGCACCTGGATCTCGCCCACCGCTTTCCCGTCCCAGGGCTTTTCCGCCCCGTCCTCTGCCGCGAGGCGGATGTCCATCACCGGCACCGGCACGCCCGCGGACGCGAAGCGGCGGAAACGCTCGTCTTCCGATGCGCCCTGCAGCTCCGGCTTGAGGTACGCGATCGAGCCGACCGGGCTGGTTTCGGTCATGCCCCAGCCTTGGCGGATCTCCGCGCCATGCTTCGCGAACGCGCGGATCAGGGATTCCGGCACCGAGGCGCCGCCCACCAGCATCTTGATGCCCGGCGCCAGCCTGTAGCGCGCCGGGTCGCTCTCCAGCAGCTGGAGCATCGCGAGCCAGATCGTCGGCACCCCCAGCACGAAGCTCGGCTTCTCGGCCTGGAACAGGGTCAGCAAGTCCTCCGGGTGCAGGTGCGGGCCAGGAAAGACCAGCTTGACGCCCATCATCACGCAGCCGTAGGGAATGCCCCAGCAGTTGGCGTGGAACATCGGCGTCACCGGGCACACGCTGTCGCCCGCGGCGAGGCCCCAATGGTCCGGCTGGTTGGCCATCAGCGTATGGATGACCGTGGAGCGGTGCGAATACACGACGCCCTTCGGCCGCCCCGTCGTCCCCGACGTGTAGCACATGGAGATGGGGTCATCTTCTTCATGCGGCGCGCATTCGAACTTGTCCGGTGCTTTTTCCAGGAAAAATTCGTAATCGATGAAGGGCGAAACCACTTTGGCCCCGCCGAACGGGACCACGATCACCTTCTCGAAGTTCGCCTTCGCCTTGAACTGCTCGTAGAGCGGCAGCAGGATGTCGTCCACGATCAGGAACCGGTCCTCGGCGTGGCTGGCGATCCAGCCGATCTCGTCCGGGGACAGACGAAGGTTGAGGGTGTGCATCACGCCGCCGGCGGCCGGAATGCCGAAGTAGCACTCCAGGTGCGCGTAGTGGTTCCAGCAGAGCGTCGCCACGCGGTCCCCCTTCTTCAGGCCGGCAGCCAGCAGCGCCGCGCCGAGCCGGCGCGTGCGGCGATGGAAATCCGCGAAGCGATAGCGCCGCAGGGACTTGTCCGGCAGGCGGCTGACGACCTCGACCTCGGGAAACAGCCGGCCCGCCCGCTCGAGGAACGAGTTGATCGACAGCGGCACGCGCTGCATGGTCGAGCGGATCATCGGGCCCTCACTTTCAGCTTGGTCCAATACATCGTACACTTGCGCGCGGGCCGTAGGTCTTCCTGAGGAGGGAGCAATCGAACGGAATGACAGTGGGGCGTTGCTGCGCGTGCAGAACGTCAAGGTGCGCTTCGGCGGCATCGTCGCCCTCGACGACGTCTCTTTCGACGTCCCCGCCGGCTGCATCCTCGGGCTGATCGGCCCGAACGGCGCGGGCAAGACGACGCTGTTCAACTGCCTGTCGCGCCTGTACACGCCCTCTTCCGGACGGATCGAGTTCGAGGGCGCGTCGCTTCTCGAGCTGCCGCCGCACCGCATCGCAGGCCTGGGCATTGGCCGCACCTTCCAGAACCTCGCGCTGTTTCCCTCGCTCACGGTCCTGCAGAACGTGCTGACGGGCGCGCACTGCCGGACGCGCAGCGATTTCGTCAGCAATGCCCTGCACCTGGGCTGGGTGGAGCGCGAAGAGGCCGAGGCCAGCGCCGAGGCCAGAAAGCTCATCGAATACCTGGACCTCGCGGCGATCGCGGACCAGCCCGCGGCCGGATTGCCGTTCGCGACCCTGAAGCGAGTGGAGCTCGCGCGCGCGCTCGCGAGCCGGCCGAAGCTGCTGCTGCTGGACGAGCCCGCGGGCGGGCTGAATCATTCGGAAGTCGGCGCGCTGGGCGCCCTGATCCGCCGCATCCGGGACGAGCGCGGTGTGACGGTCCTGCTGGTCGAGCACCACATGAGCCTGGTCATGGAGGTCTCGGACAAGGTCGTGGTTCTGGATTTCGGCAAGAAGATCGCCGAAGGCGCGCCGGCCGAGGTGCAGCGCGACCCCGAGGTCATCCGCGCCTACCTGGGTGGAGAAGCGGCGTGAGCGCCCTCCTCGAGGTCTCCAACCTGGAGGCTTTCTATGGGCGCACCAAGGCGCTGCACGGGGTGAGCTTCTCCATGGCAGCCGGCGGCATCACCACCATCCTCGGCGCCAACGGCGCGGGCAAGACCACGACGCTGCGCGCGATCTCGCGCATGCTGCGCACCACCGGCTCGATCCGCTTCGACGGTGCGCCGATCGACGGCGTGGCGACGGAGGAAGTGGTGCGACTGGGCGTCGCGCATGCGCCCGAGGGGCGCGGCACCTTCACGCACCTGACGGTGGAGGAAAACCTGCGGCTGGGCGCCTGGGGCCGCGCCGACCGCGCGGCGCTCGACGAGGACTTCCGGCGCGTCTACGGCTACTTCCCGGTGCTGCAGCACCGCTCGCGGCAACCGGCGGGCACGCTTTCGGGAGGCGAGCAGCAGATGCTCGCGGTCGCGCGCGCGCTGATGCTGCGGCCCCGCCTGCTCCTGCTGGACGAGCCTTCGCTCGGTCTCGCGCCCCTGATCGTACTGGAGATTTTCCGAATCCTGCGTGCGGTCAACAAGGACACCGGGGTCAGCATCCTGCTCGTCGAGCAGAATGCATCGCTCGCGCTCGACCTGGCCGACCACGTGTTCCTGCTCGAAACCGGCCGCGTCGTGCTGGAAGGACCGTCCAACGTGCTGCGCAACGACGACGCCATACGCAAATCCTACCTGGGCTACTGACCATGGATGTCTTCATTCAGCAGGTGGTCTCGGGACTGGCGACAGGCAGCATCTATGCCGCGCTGGCGTTGGCGCTGGTGATGATCTACGAGGCCACCGACGTGGTGAACTTCGCGCAGGGGGAAATGGCGATGTTCGCCACCTACATCTGCTGGACGCTGCTCAACGCCGGCGTGCCCTATTGGTGGGCGTTCTTCGGCACGCTGGTCATCGCCTTCGCCGGCGGCGTGCTGATCGAGCGCCTGGTCATCCGGCCCGTCGAGAACGCGCCGATCCTCACCATCGTCATCGTCACCATCGGCCTGCTGGTCATCGCCAACAGCATGGCGGGCTGGATCTACACCTACACCCAAAAGCCGTTTCCCAGCCCCTTTCCCAAGGAGCCGATCCGGGTCGGCGAGATCGTCTTCGGCGCGCACGACCTGGGGCAGATCGGGGTCACGCTGGTGGTGCTGCTGTGCATCTGGCTGTTCTTCCGCTTCACCCCGCTTGGCCTGGCGATGCGCGCTGCCGCGCAGAACCCGGTCTCGAGCCGGCTGGTGGGCATACGCGTCGGCTGGATGCTGGCGCTGGGCTGGGGGCTCGCCGCGATGTTCGGCGCCGTCGCCGGCGTAATGGTCGCCCCGGTGCTGTTCCTCGATCCGAACATGATGGCTGGCGTCCAGATCTATGCCTTCGCGGCGGCGACGCTGGGCGGCTTCACCAGCCCGCTGGGCGCGGTGATCGGCGGGCTCATCGTCGGCGTGACGGAAAATCTCGTCGGCACCTACGTGAGCTTCATCGGTACCGAGCTCAAGCTGACGGTTGCGCTGGCGATCATCATCATCGTGCTGGTGGTCAAGCCGAGCGGGCTGCTCGGCCGCAGCGTGGTGAAGCGCGTCTGATGGACGCCCGCGCGCAGACCACCGTCGTGGGAGCGGCGACCGCGCTCGCCTGCCTGCTGCCGCTCGCGCTTTCCAACTTCCAGCTGTTCCAGTTCACCCAGGTCTGGATCTACGCCATCGCGCTGCTCGGGCTGAACATGCTGACCGGCTACAACGGCCAGTTCTCCCTCGGGCACGGCGCGTTCTACGCCATCGGCGCCTACGTCGCGGCGATCATGATGAACGAATGGGGCATCGGCTACGGCTGGACGCTCCCGGCGGCGGCCGTGGTCTGCTTCGTCGCGGGATTCCTGTTCGGCCTGCCGGCGCTGCGGCTGGAGGGCCTCTATCTCGCGCTTGCCACGTTCTCGCTCGCGCTCGCGACGCCGCAGATCCTCAAGTATTTCGAGCACTGGACCGGCGGCTCGATGGGCCTGGTGCTGTCCAAGCCCAGCGCGCCTTTCGACCTGCCCCTCAATCCGGACCAGTGGCTGTACTACGTCTCGCTCGCGACCATGCTGCTGCTGTTCTGGCTCGCGCAGAACCTTCTCGCCGGCCGTGTCGGGCGCGCGCTGGTTTCGATCCGCGACAACCACATGGCAGCGCAGGCCATGGGCATCAACACCGCCCTGTACAAATCGCTGACCTTTGGCGTGAGCTCGGCCTATACCGGCATTGCCGGCGCGCTGTCGGCGATTGCCATCGCCTACGTGTCGCCGGACTCGATCAGCCTGGTGCTGTCCATCAAACTGTTTATCGCCCTGGTGATATGCGG
>JAYRND010000089.1:0-4657 GCA_041904885.1 Burkholderiales bacterium | reverse complement strand
GCTGCTCAGAAATGCAACCTTGGGAACCTTCTCCACCGGCTGCGCGTCAGCAACGAGCGGCAGCGTGCCGAGCATTGTCAGGACCACGATGAGGATGACTCTGCGAATCGGAGCGCTCCCAATCCTTCGCTTTGGAGTCCTCATAACCATCACTGTCAGCTCAGGACGAATGTCCGCTTCAGGTCGAAACCGGGCGCTCAGTCCCGATTCTTCAGCGCGCGGATGCGCTCGATGCGCGCCTCCACGGTATCTGCGCCCCCATCGGCCCATTGCAGCACCTGCAACACCACTCCGGCAGCGTCCCGCGGGCGCAGCACGACCTCGCTGCGGTTCGAGAATTCGTCGCGCAGCGGAATCACGTAACCCTTCGCCTCCGCGTCCTTCACGAAACCCGCGAGGTCGTCCACCTCGAGGCCGAGGTGGTGCAGCCCCTCGCCGTGCTTCTCGATGTGCCGGTTGATGAAGCCGTCCGGCTCGAGCGACTGCACCAGCGAGAGCACGTTCTCGCCGATCCGCATGTAGGCGACTTTCACCATGCCGGCCTTCTCGCGCAGCACCTCGGTGCGCACGTGCTCGGCGCCGAGCAGGCTCTCGTACTGCATCCGCGCCTTATCGCAGTCGCGCACCGCGATTGCCACGTGATCGATTCTCCTGATGCGGGCCATGCGCACTCAGGCGTGAGCGATGCGCTCGTCGGCAAAAGCGAGGCGGTCCACCACGGTATTCAGCAGAGACTGCGACAGCTGCAGCTGGCAGTTGATCGACAGCTTTTTCATCGCGGCCGGGCGGAACTCGGCGATCAGGGCGTCAGTGAGGGTTTCGACGGTGGCCTGGCGCGGGTAGGCGCCGCCCTTCACGTGCGCCATTTCGCCGAAATAGGAGCCGCTGCGCAGCACGTTGAGCAGCCGTCCCGCCTTCACCACCTTCACCTCGCCGTGCGCGAGGAACAGCAGCTCCGTGCCCTTGTCCCCTTCCTTCATGATGGTGGTCTGCGCCGGCACGCGCACCCAGTAGCTGGCGTGCACCAGCTCCCAGATTTCGGCGTCGTTCAGGCGGGACAGGGGCTGGAAGCCGCGCAGCGCGGTGAACTTCTCACGGTCCGAGATCTCCTTCACGTAGACGCTGAAGCGGCCGATGTCGGCGAGGTCGAAGGCAAGGTCGGCCCAGTTCGGGTACCGCTTGTCCGGCGACTTGCTCATCATCCGCATCACGATCCGGTCCACCTCGCGGTCGAGATCGGGGCGCCACTCCGTGGGCCGCGGCGGCTCCTTCTCCACGATGTTGAGCAGCAGCTCGGTGACCGAGTCGCCCACGAACGGCCGCTGCCCCGTAAAGAGGCCGTAGAGGACCACGCCCAGCGAGAACATGTCGCTCTGCGGGCTGAGCGACTCGCCGCCGCGCACCTGCTCGGGCGACATGTAGCTCGGCGTGCCCACGTCCTGGATCTGCGTAAGCTGCGTGTTGGTGAGCAGTGCCGCGCCGAAGTCGACGATCTTGATCTGCGTGCCTTCCGCCACCATGAGGTTGGCAGGCTTGATGTCCCGGTGGATGATGCCCAGGCGGTGCGCGTAGTCGAGCGCGCCGCAGCACTTGAAGGCGATCTCGAGCACTTCCTCAACGGGCAGCAGCCCCTCGGGCTGCACGGCATGCGACAGATCGCCGCCGGGCACGTACTCGACCGCGATGTAGCCCGACTTCTCGTCGATGCTCGCCTCCAGGATCGCCGCGATGTGCGGGTGCTGCAGGCGCCCGGCAAGCGAGGCCTCGTTCATGAACTGCCGGCGGACGGCTTCGTTCATACGCTCGCCCGAGAACAGGCTCTCGTCGAGCACCTTGAGCGCCACCTCCTGGCCAGAGAAGGTGTCGAAAGCCTTGAAGACGGAGCCGGAGGAGCCCTTGCCGAGCAACTCTACGAGCGCGAACTTGCCGATGCGCCGCTCGTCGCCGCGTATCGTGGTCTCGATGTCCTCGTCCGCCTGAGCCGCGTCCATCCTTGCGCCCTCCCCCGAGCGCTTCAGCGCATCATAGCCCGACCGAAGGACGGTGGTATTTTCCGGGTTCGACGTACCGACGGTCCAACCGATGAACGCGACGATACGCAAGATCGAGGCCCGCGACGAGGCCCGCTGGCGGGCGCTGTGGGACGGCTACTGCCGCTTCTACGAGCGCGACCTCTCCGGCCCGGTGACGGAATACACGTGGAAAAGGATCATGGATCCCGGTGTGCCGATGCACGCCATCGTGGCCGAGCGCCCCGGCGACGGGGTGATCGGCATCGCCAATTACGTCATCCACGAAAACACCTGGACGCTGACGCCGGTGTGCTACCTGGAGGACCTGTTCGTCGATCCGGGCAGGCGCGCCGCCGGGGTTGGCAAGCAGCTCATCGACTGGCTGGTCGCCGAGTGCAAGGCACAGAGGTGGTCGCGCCTGTACTGGAATACGAAGGAAACCAACTACCGCGCGCGCGGGCTGTACGACAAGTACACCCCGCACAGCGGCTTCCTGCGCTACGTCATCAGCTTCTAGGCCGGCGCCTTCAGCTGCCCGCCCGGCGTGGAGCGCGAGATGGCCAGTTCCTCCTCAGTCATATCCGCGGGAATGTCGGCGAAGAGCGGCGTGCTGAGGTAGCGCTCGCCCGTGTCGGGCAGCATGCAGAGGATGTTGGCGCCCTTCTGCGCCTCGGCGGCCACCTTGAGCGCGCCCGCAAAAGTGGCGCCCGAGGTGATGCCGACGAAAAGCCCTTCCTTCACGGCGAGTTCCTTGCTGCATTTGATCGCCTCGGGCCCGGCGATGTGCAGCAGCCGGTCCATCAGATTCAGGTCGACCGCGTCGCCGGTCAGCTTGGGGATGAAGTCCGGCGTCCACCCCTGCATCGGGTGCGGCTTGAAGCTGGGGTGCGGGGCGGCGGCCGTGCCGTCCGGGTTGCGCGCCTGCGCGACCTTGCTGCCGAGCAGCGGCGCGTCCGCCGGCTCGCAGACGATGATTTTCGTGCCGGGGCTTTCCTTGCGCAGCACCCGCGCCACGCCCTTGAGCGTCCCGCCGGTGCCGTAGCCGGTGACCCAGTAGTCGAGCTTCACTCCGGCGAAGTCGTCGAGGATCTCGCGCGCGGTGGTGCGCGAGTGGTAGTCGGGGTTTGCCTCGTTCTCGAACTGGCGCGTCATGAACCAGCCGTGCTTGGCTGCCAGCTCTTCCATCTTTTTCACCATGCCCACCGCGCGCTCGGCGGCCGGGGTCACGATCACTTTCGCGCCGAGGAAGCGCATGAGCTTGCGGCGCTCCACGCTGAAGGGCTCGGCCATGGTCACCACCAGCGGATAGCCCTTGGCCGCGCAGACCATGGCGAGGCCGATGCCGGTGTTGCCGCTGGTCGCTTCGATCACGGTCTGGCCGGGCTTCAGCGCGCCGGACTTCTCGGCGGCCTCGATCACGCCGATCGCGAGCCGGTCCTTCACCGAGCCGAGCGGGTTGAAGGCCTCGACCTTGGCGAACAGGTTCACGCCGGGCGGCGCCAGGCGGTTGATGCGCACGACCGGCGTGTTGCCGATCGTTTCCAGGATGCTGGAATACCGTTTCGCCATCGGGGACTCCCGGAGTTTGCGTTGCGCGAGGATAATATGCCGGTCCTGTCGCGTAAGAAAGGCCAATCATGTCCGTGCACAAGCTCTCGCCCAAGCGCGCCGCCGACCCGGTCCGCGAGGCCAAGGTCCACCTCGCCGCCGCGCACCGCCTCGCCTGCCTGCACGAACTCGAAGAAGGCATCGACAACCACTTCACGGTCACGGTCCCGGGCACGCAGGACCGCTACCTGATCCTGCCCTTCGGCCTGCACTGGTCGGAGGCGAAGGCGAGCGACATGATCGTCTTCGACGAGTCGGGCGCGACCCTGGAGGGAGAAGGGGTATGCGAGCTGTCTGCGCAGTGCATCCATGCGCCGATCCACCGCATCACCGGCGCCCGCGTGGTTCTTCACACGCACCAGCCCTGGGCGCTCGCGCTGAACATGCTCAAGGAGAACCGGCTGCTGCCCGCCAACCAGACCGCGGCGTTCTTCCACGGACACATCGCCTACGACGACACCTACGCCGGCACCGCCGACACGCTGGAGGAAGGCGAGCGCCTCGCGAAGCTGATGGGCGAGAAGTGCGTGATGTTCATGAAGAACCACGGCGTGCTGGTGGTCGGCGACACGGTCGCGCAGGCGTATCGGCGCATCTATATGCTGGAGCGCGTCTGCCGCACACAGGTCCTCGCGATGGGAACGGGCCAGCCGCTGGAAGTGCTGTCCGAGGCGATCGTGCGCCAGGTGCAAGCGCCTCCGGCCGACGACCGCCACTCGCGCGCCGAGCGCGAGCGCCTCTATTTCGAGGCGATGATGCGCGTCCTGGATCGCGAGAATCCCGGCTACGCGGACTGATTAGGAAATTCGCGCCAACGGCAGGGCAAACAGGCGGATCCGGTCCGCCGGGCGCTGGATCTCGCGGTTGACCTCGACGATCCCTCGCACGAGGGCATCGAGCGGCTTCTCGTCCTCGAACGCGATCATCGTCACCGAATTGGTGCTGGCGTATTGCCCGGAACCCAGGTGCGGCTCGGTGCCGTGCCCCTTGCCCCTCGCGTGGTCCCAGGCCGTGTAGTAGTCGATGCCGTTGGCGGC
>JAYRND010000088.1:0-8127 GCA_041904885.1 Burkholderiales bacterium | reverse complement strand
GGCCTCGCAGCGATCGAACATGGCGCGCGTGAAATTGCAGTGCAGGTCGAGGCTCGCGGCAATCGGCACGCGCGGCCCCACGGCCTCGCGCACGCGGCGCAGGATCTCCCCTTCGCCGTCATCGTGCGCTTCGGTCACCATTGCGCCGTGGAGGTCCAGGTACACGCCATCGACGGGAAGCTGCTCCTTCAAATTGGCGATCAAACCCGAAACAATCCGCTCGAACGCGTCGGTGGTGACGTGCGCCGAGGGACTGGCCGCGGCCCATGCGGTCGCCACCAGCTGGTGTCCCTGCGCGCGCAGCGCCTGGATGGCGCCGGCGGCCGGGATGTTGGCGCCCTCGACCGCCGCGAACACGCTCTCGCCGTACTGCACGCCCGGCCAGCCGCCGCCCGCCTCGAACGCCCGATAGTCGGCGCGCGCCGGCGCGAATGTGTTGGTCTCGTGCTGCATGCCGCCGACTGCAATCCGCGCCATCGTGTCCTGTCTTCCTGTAGTGGAATGGGAAGGAAGAAGCTTAACCTTGGGACCGGCGCAACACCCTTCCGGTTCGCTCGCCGGTGGCCCTGCCGTCCTGGACCGCCTTCATGCCGTTGACGAATACAGCGCGGATACCCGCGGGCGCGCGCTTCGGGTTTTCGAAGGTTCCCTGGTCGAGGATCCGGGCCGGCTCGAAGAAGACCAGGTCGGCGAAGGCGCCTGCGCGCACCACGCCACGGTCCCGCAGGCCGAACTTTGCGGCGGGAAACCCGGTCATCCGGCGCACCGCCTCGGCCATGGAGAGCAGCCCCTCGTCGCGCGCATAGCGCCCCAGCACGCGCGCGAAGCTGCCGTACAGGCGCGGATGCGGCTTGCCCTCGATCGTGGGTATGCCGTCCGAGCCGATCATGGTGCTGGGATGGCGCAGCACGGTGCGCACGTCCGCTTCGCTCATCGCGTGCAGGACCACCGTGACGCCCGCGTCCGCCGCGAGCACGCGCTCGGCCGCCTGCTCCGCGCTGCAACCCATCTGCGTCGCCAGCTGCGCGAGCGAGCGGCCTTCCCATTCCGGATGCGAGGCGGTCGAGGCGATCACCACGTCCTCGGGCCCCAGGTCCCCGATCGCGCCCCGCAGGCGGCCGTCGCGATAGACCGCCGACAGGATGGTGCTGCCCGCGGTGTAGGGATACTGGTCGGCGTGCACGTCCTCGCCGCGTCGCTGCGCCTCCTCGATCAGGCGTAGCGACTGGCCCACCAATCCCCAGGCGGTGCGCCCCGATGCCTTGTGGTGGGAGATCTGCACCGGCACGCCGGCGCGCCGGCCGATATCGATCGCCTCGCGCACGGAATCGAGCAGCCCGGTGCTCTCATCGCGCATGTGCGTGGCGTACAGCCCGCCCGTGCCGCGCATGAGCGAGGCGAGCTCGACCAGCTCGTCGGTGGCCGCAAAACGGCCGGGATCGTAGACCAGCCCTGAGGAAAGCCCGAGCGCGCCGGCCTCCAACCCCTCGGCAAGCGTCGACTTCATGGCCGCCATCTCCGCGTCGCCGGGCGGCCGATTCTCCGTTCGCATCGCCGCCAGCCGCGCCGTGCCGTGGCCGACCAGCGCGCCGATGTTCACTCCCGGCGGGCTCGCCTCGAGCCGGCGGAGGTAGCCCGCGTACCCGTCCCACGCGGGCAGGTCGAGGTTCGGATGCAGCGTCTTCGCCATCACCATCGCCGCGGCATGCGGCGCAGCGCCGAAGCCGCAATTGCCGACGATGCAACTGGTGACCCCGCCTTCGAGCTTGAACGCCATGTCCGGGTAGACCAGGGCCGCGAAGTCGTCGTGGGTATGCACGTCGATGAACCCCGGCGCGAGCGCTAGCCCGCGGCCGTCCAGCGTTTCGCGGCCGCCGGCCGGAACTGCGCCGACCGCGGCCACCCGGTCGCCATCAACGGCAACGTCCGCCGCCACGGGCGCGGCGCCCGTGCCGTCGTACAGCGTGACCTCCCGAAACACCAGATCGTGCATGAATTTCCCCGTTTGCTTGCCGGATGGCGGCGCTTTCGATATCTTGCACCGGTTCATCAATCGGAGGGGCAACCATGTTCAGCAAACGGATCCTGGCCGGCGTCGTCGCGGCGGCCATCGCGGGGTTTTCCGGCACCGCGCCCGCGCAGGGCGACGCGAAAGTCCTGCGGGTCGTGCCGCACTCCAACCTGGCGATCCTCGACCCGATCTGGACCACGGCCTACATGAGCCGCAACCACGGCTACATGATCTACGACACGCTCTTCGGCACCGACGAGAAGAGCCAGATCAAGCCGCAGATGGTGGAGTCGTGGACCGAGAGCCCGGACCATCGCCTCTGGACCTTCAAGCTGCGCAAGGGCCTGGAGTTCCATGACGGGAAGCCAGTCACGAGCGAGGACGTGGTCGCCTCCCTGCAGCGCTGGGGCAAGCGCGACGCCATGGGATCGGCGCTGTTCACGTTCATCGACCGCATGGATACGCCGACGCCCGACACCTTCCGCATCTTCCTGCGCGAGGCCTGCGGCTTCGTGCTGGAGGCGCTCGGCAAGCCCTCGTCCAACGTGCCCTTCATCATGCCCAAGCGCGTGGCCGAGACCGATCCGTTCAAGCAGATCGAGGACTACACCGGCTCGGGCCCCTACATCTTCAAGAAGGACGAGTTCAAGCCCGGCGACAAGGCGGTGTACGTGAAGAACCCGAAATACGTGCCGCGGAAGGAAGCGCCCTCGGGCACCACTGGCGGCAAGAACGTCTACGTCGACCGCGTCGAGTGGAACCTCGCGCTTCGCGACGGCCAGGCGCAGGTCAACGCGCTGCAGAAGGGCGAGGTGGACATCATCGAAGCGCTGCCCTTCGACTTCTACGAGGCGGCGAAGAAGGACTCGAACATCCAGCTGCCCAAGTATTCGACGGTCAACCTGCAATACATGGCGCGCTTCAACCACCTGAACAAGCCCTTCGACAACGCGAAGGTGCGGCAGGCGGTGCTCGCCGCGTTCGCGCAGCAGCCCTTCCTGCAGGCGCAGGTCGGCGTCAAGGAGCTCTACAACACCTGCCCGTCGATGTTCACCTGCGGCACGCCGCTGGCGAGCCCCGCGGGCAGCGACATCCAGTCGAAGTCGAACATGAAGAAGGCGCAGGAGCTGCTCAAGACCTCGGGCTACGACGGCACGGCGATCGTGCTCATGAAGCCGACCGACCTCGCCTCGATCCAGAAGCTGCCCGACGTGGCCGCGCAGCTGCTGCGCCAGGCCGGCTTCAAGGTCGACCTGCAGGCGATGGACTGGCAGACGCTGGTCGGCCGCCGCGCCAAGAAGGACCCGATCGACAAAGGCGGCTGGCACATGTTCCTCACCGCCTGGCAGGGCCACGACATCTGGAACCCGATCGCCAACCCGACCTTCGACACCCGCGGCGAGGCGTCCGGCTGGTTCGGTTGGGCCAAGGACGAGAAGCTGATGGACATGCGCGCGCAATTCATGCGCGAGACCGACCCGGCGAAAAAGAAGAAGATGGCCGAGGCGCTGCAGGCGCGCGCCTTCGAGATCGGCACGCACGTGCCCCTGGGCGAATACTCGCAGCCGATGGCGGCGCGCAAGAACATCAGCGGCTTCTTCGTCACCAACGGCAACATCTACTGGAACCTGAAGAAGAATTGATTTGAGGAGAGATCAATAGCGGCCCCTTGCGGGGCCGTTTTTTTTCATGCTGAACTTTCTTGCTCGCAGGATTCTCGCCACGATCCCGGTCCTGCTAGTGGTGGCGGTGCTGGTATTCCTGCTGCTGCGGCTCACGCCGGGCGACCCGGCCGCGATCCTTGCCGGCGACGCCGCCAACACCGAGCAGATCGCGCGCATCCGCGCGGGCCTCGGCCTGGACCGCCCGATCCTCGCGCAGTTCGGCATCTGGTTCGGCAACATGCTGCAGGGGGACCTCGGCGAATCGTTCTACTA
Organism: Burkholderiales bacterium; assembly: GCA_041904885.1. Lineage (GTDB taxonomy): Bacteria > Pseudomonadota > Gammaproteobacteria > Burkholderiales > SG8-39 > RBG-16-66-20. The sequence goes on along the minus strand of JAYRND010000088.1, from coordinate 4,179 downwards.
CAAGACCAAGGTCGCGACGCTGATCGGCCAGCGCCTTGAGCCGACGCTGTCGCTGGCCGCGCTCACCATCACGCTGGCCGTGCTCATCGCGGTGCCGCTCGGCATCCTCGCCGCCTGGCGATTCGGCGGCTGGCTGGACCGCGCGCTGATGGGCTTCTCCGTGCTCGGCTTCTCGGTGCCGGTATTCGTGCTCGCCTACATGCTGATCTGGCTGGTGTCGCTCAAGCTCGGCTGGCTGCCGGTGCAGGGCTACCAGCGCCTCGCCGACGGCGCCGGCCCCTGGCTGCGCCACCTCGCGCTGCCGTCGATCACGCTCTCGGTGCTGTATGTCGCATTGATCGCAAGAGTCACGCGCGCGTCGGTGATGGATGCGTTGGGCGAAGACTACATCCGCACCGCACGGGCAAAGGGCCTGCCCGAGCTGCGCGTGCTCGCGCGCCACGCGCTCGCGAACGCCGCGGTTCCCATCATCACCGTGATCGGCATCGGCATCGCGCTGCTGATCGGCGGGGTGGTGGTGACCGAGTCGGTCTACGCGATCCCCGGCCTCGGGCGCCTGACGGTGGACGCGGTGCTCGCGCGCGACTTTCCCACGGTGCAGGGGCTGATCCTGTTCTTCTCCTTCGTCTACGTGCTGGTCAACCTGCTGATCGACCTCTCGTACGTGTTCCTCGACCCGCGGATCCGCTACTAGCATGGCCAACGCAAGGATGCTCGAGAGCGTCGCGAGGAACCTGTCGGTGCGCATCGGCGCGAGCGTGATCGCGCTGATGATGCTGGTGGCGATCGCCGCGCCCTGGCTGGGAACGGTGGACCCTTCGCTCTTCGACGCCGGCAGCCGCGACCTGCTGCCCGGCAACGCCGGCGAGATCACCACGCTCGAGGGCGAGACCCTCAAGCACACTTTCGTGATGGGCTCGGACTCCTACGGCCGCGACATCTACAGCCGCGTGATCTACGGCACGCGCGTGTCGCTGGTGGTAGGCATCGCCACTGCGCTGCTCGCGCTCGCCGCCGGCATCGCTTGCGGCCTGCTGGCGGGCTACCTGCGCTGGCTGGACGGCATCCTGATGCGCTTCATGGACGGAATCATGGCGATCCCCGCGATCCTCATCGCCATCGCCCTGGTCGCGCTCTGGCGCGGCAGCATCGTGACCGTGGTGGTGGCCATCGCGATCCCGGAGATCCCGCGCGTGACGCGCCTCGTGCGATCGCTCGTGCTGACCATCCGCGAGGAGCCCTACGTGGAGGCCGCGGTGGCGCTGGGAACGCCCACCTTCAAGATCCTCTTCGGCCACATCCTGCCCAACTGCATGGCGCCGCTGCTGGTGCAGGGCACCTTCACCTGCGCCTTCGCCATCCTGGTTGAGGCGATCCTGTCCTTCCTTGGCGTCGGCCTGCCGCCGGACATCCCCACCTGGGGCAACATCATGGCCGAGGGCCGCGCGCAGTTCGTGTCCTACCCGCACAACGTGTTCTTCCCCGGGATCTTCCTTGCGGTCACGGTGCTCGCCGTGAACATCCTCGGCGACGGCCTGCGCGACACCCTCGATCCCAAGATGGCGAAGCGCGTATGAACGCCCTCGATATCGAGAGCCTGGACATCCGCCTGCCCGCGGGCGCGGACCGCCCGCTTGCCGTCTCGAAGGTTTCCTTTACGGTGGGCCGCGGCGAAATCGTCTGCCTGGTCGGCGAATCCGGCTCGGGCAAGTCGGTGATCGCGCAAAGCGTCATGGGGCTGCTGCCGAAGACCCTGGCGCGCTCGGGCGGCGCGATCCGCCTGGAGGGCGAGGACATCGCCGGCGCGGGCGAGGCGCGCCTGCGCGATCTGCGCGCAAAGCGCATGTCGATGGTCTTCCAGGAGCCGATGACCGCGCTCAACCCGGTGATGCGCTGCGGCGACCAGATCGACGAAGTGCTGCGCTTCCATACCGACCTGTCCCCGGTTCAGCGGAAGAAAAGAATCCTCGACATCGTCCGCGAGGTCGCGCTGCCCGATCCGGAGCGGATCATCGCCTCCTACCCGCACCAGCTGTCCGGCGGCCAGCGCCAGCGCATCGTCATCGCCATGGCGCTGGTGCTCGAGCCCGCGCTGCTCATCGCCGACGAGCCGACGACGGCCTTGGATGTAACGACGCAGGCTCAGATTTTGAATTTAATTCTTACATTACAAAGAAAACATGGAACCGGAGTGCTCTTCATCACCCACGACTTCGGCGTGGTGGCGGAGATCGCGCACCGCGTGGCGGTGCTGCGCCTGGGCGAGCTGGTCGAGCTGGGCACGCGCGACGAGGTGCTCAAGGCGCCGCGGCACGAGTACACCAGGATGCTGATCGGCTCGGTGCCGACGCTGCAGCCGCACGGCCGCGCGGTCGCGCCCGACGCCCCCGTGGTCCTGCAGACGCGCGGCCTCGCCAAGACCTACGCCGAGCGCGGCTGGCTCGGCCCGGCGCGCGTGGTGCGAGCCGCGGAGGACGTGAACCTCGAGCTGCGCCGCGGCCAGACGCTCGGCATCGTCGGCGAGTCGGGCTCGGGCAAGTCGACGGTCGCACGCTGCATCGTGCGCCTCATCGACCCGACCGCGGGCGAAATCCGCATCGACGGCGCCGACATCGCCGGGCTGGGCGCCGGCGCGCTGCGCCCGCTGCGCCGCAAGGTGCAGATCGTGTTCCAGGACCCGTACCGCTCGCTCAATCCGCGCCGCACGGTGGGCGAAGCGATCATCGAAGGGCCGCTCAACTACGGCCTGTCGCGGGCCGAGGCGCTCGAGCGCGCGCGCCGGCTGCTCGACCTGGTGCGCCTGGAGCCCTCCGCGCTGGCGCGCTTTCCGCACCAGTTTTCCGGCGGCCAGCGCCAGCGCATCTGCATCGCGCGCGCCCTGGCGATGGAGCCGGAACTGCTGGTCGCGGACGAAGCGGTCTCGGCGCTCGACGTCTCGGTGCAGGCGCAGGTGCTGCAGCTGCTGGAGGAGATCCGCACCCGCCTCGACCTCGCGATGCTGTTCATCACCCACGACCTGCGCGTGGCCGCGCAGGTCTGCGACCAGGTGGCGGTGATGTCGAAGGGGCGCGTGGTCGAGTACGGCCCGGCCGAGGAGATCTTCCTGCGGCCGCGGCACGAATACACCCAGGCGCTGTTCGACGCCGCGCCGGGCCGCGGCTTCGCCTTCGGCGCGGCTGTGCCCGCTGCTGCTGCGTCCGCGGCCGCGGCCAGCACGTAGAATCGCGCGCATGGACCGCCTATCGGCCGAGAAAATCCGCGTTCCCGGCATGGAAGTGCGCGTCGTCGATCGCTGCGCTTCCACGAACGCCGCGTTGTTCGCGGAAAAGTCTGCGCACCCGGTACTGCTCGCGGCTGAGTTCCAGACCGCCGGGCGCGGCCGGCACGGTCGGCGCTGGCGCTCGGCGCGCGGCTCCGGTGCGACCTTCTCGATCCGCCGGGCGATGCGCTGCGATCAGCGCCGGCTGGCCGGGCTCTCGGTCGCGGTGGGGATCTCGGCTGCGCGGGCGCTACGCCGGCTTGGCGCCCGCGGCGTCACCCTGAAGTGGCCCAACGACCTGATGGTGAAGCGCCGCAAGCTGGGTGGCATCCTGATCCAGACGCGGCGGCATTCGGCCGTCAGCGTGGTCATCGTCGGGATCGGCATCAACAGCCGCGCGCAGCCGCGGCTCGGCGCGCGCCTCGGACGCGGCGTCGCGGCGCTGGACGAAGTGCTGCGGCGACCGGCCTCGCGCAACTCGGTGATCGGAGCGGTGGCGCGGGAAGTGCTCGGGGCGCTCTCGACATGGGAGCGGGCCTCAGAGCCGGCCCTGGAGATGGCGGCATGATCCTCGCCATCGACGCCGGCAACTCGCGCGTGAAGTGGGGCTGGTACGACTCGCAGCTCAACGGCTCGGGCGGCTGGTCGAGCATCGCCAACGTTTCGCTGATCGAATTCGCCGCCTCGAGCGACCACATCAATCCGTTTTCCGCGACGCACGAGAATCCGTCGCGGATCCTGATCTCGAACGTCGCCGGCGACGGTGCGCACCAGCTGATCGTGAACTGGACCAGCATCTTCGAGGCCGAGCCCGAGTGGGTGCGCGGCGAGCGCGAGCTGTGCGGCGTGCGCAGCCTCTACGACCGGCCCGAAGTGCTGGGCCCCGATCGCTGGGCGTCGCTGATCGCGGCGCGCGCCCT
>JAYRND010000087.1:0-8007 GCA_041904885.1 Burkholderiales bacterium | reverse complement strand
TCGCGCGGCGCGCATACGCGCGCTGGTGGGAGGGCTTCATCTACCTGTGGCGGATGCGCGGGGTGAAGCCGCCGTTCACGACCTACACCGAGGACTTCGACGCGGTGCTCGCGAACGGCCAGGCCATCGCCGGCTCGCCCGCGACCGTGCGCGATGCGATCGCTGCGCAAGCGAAGGAGGCGGGACTCAACTACTTCCTGCTGCGCTTCGCCTTCGGCGACCTCACGCTGCAGGAGTCCCTGCGTTCGGTCGAGCTGTTCTCCCGCCATGTCCAGCCCGCGCTCGAGGAGGTTTTCGCATGAAGCGCTTTCTGCTTTTGGGTCTGCTGTTTCTCTCCACGAATGCAATTTCACAGGATTGGCCTGCTCGTCCGGTGAAGTTCATCGTCTCGCAGCCGCCGGGCACCTCGCCCGACATCACCGCGCGCTTCCTCGCCGAGCGGTTCTCCCGCCAGGTCGGGCAGCAGGTGGTGGTCGAGAACCGCCCCGGCGGGCAGAACGTGATTGGCGCGCAGGCCGCCGCCAAGGCTTCCGCCGACGGCTACACCTACTTTTTCGCGACCACCGCCGCCATCGTCACCAACCCGCTCACCTTCAAGGCACTGCCCTACGACCCGCAGCGCGATTTCGCGCCGGTGGCGATGATCGCCAAGTCGCCGATGGTGGTGGCGGTCAATCCATCGGTGCCGGCGAACACGCTCGCCGAGCTTGTCTCGCTCGACAAGGCGCAGCCCGGGCGCCTCGCCGCCGCCAACGAAGGCCCGAAGACCTTCAGCGGCATGATGAGCCAGATGCTCAACCAGACCGCCGGGATGCGCCTGCTACAGGTGCCCTACACCGGCGTCGCGCCCGCGATCCAGGACACCATCGCCGGGCGCACGCAGGTGGTGCTGGTGAGCTCCGCGGCGCTGCTGCCTTTTCTCAGGCGCGGCGACCTGCGTCCGCTCGCCGTAAGCGCCGGCAAGCGCGTCACCGGGCTCGAGAACGTGCCCACCTTCGCCGAGAGCTATCCGGGATTCGAGTACGTGGGCTGGTTCGCGCTGCTCGCCCCCGCCGGCACGCCGGCCGACATCGTGCAGAAGGCCAACCGTGGCATGGACGCAGTACTCGCCGACGCCGAAATCGCCAAGCGCCTCTACGACCTCGGGCTCGTCAACGAGGGCGCCGGCACGCCGGAGCAGCTGAACGAGTTTCTCAGCGCAGAACGGGTGCGCTGGGCGAAGCTGGTCAAGGAAATCGGCTTGCAGCCGGAGTAGCGGTCCTCTCATGGGCGAGCGCACGCGCGACGCGCTCAAAATTGCATTGGCGATAGCCATGCTCGGCAACCTGCCGGCAGCGGCTCAGGATGCGCCCGGCGCCACGCCAAGCCTGCATCATTTGCAGCTCAATCCGCTCGCTGCATCGACAAAGCTGCCGCTGACGCTGAACGCCGGGCTCGGCGCGGGGCCGGACCACAAAACCGAAACCGCGCTCAACATCGAGCCGACCATACCGTTCACGCTCAACGGCCAATGGGACCTGATCACTCGCACCAGCATTTCCGTTGGCCATCTGCCGGACCCGGTAAACGCTTCTGGCCTTGGCGACGCGAGCACATCGCTCTTCTTCTCGCCCGCCAAAGTAGGCGCGTGGGATTGGGGCGTCGGCCCCATCCTGCAGGTGCCGACGGCGACCAACAGCAACCTCGGCGCGCGCAAGTGGGCAGCGGGGCCAACCGCGGCACTGGTCTACGTGGACGGTCCCTGGGTCAACGGCATCGTGGCGAGCCACGTGTGGTCCTTCGCTGGCGCGAGGAACCAGCCGGGCGTGAGCCAGACGCAGGTGGAAGTTCAGTTCAGCTACACGTTCGCAAGCAACTGGTACATCCAGACCGATCCGACCATCACCTACGACTGGAAAGCATCCGCAGGGAACCGGTGGACCGTGCCGCTTGGCCTTGACGTCGGCAAACTGCTCTCGGCGGGCAGTCAAAGCCTGGGCCTGCAAGCTGGCGCGTACCGCAACCTCAGGATGCCCGACGGCGCGCCGAACTGGGTCCTGCGCGCGCAGGTGACGTGGACCTACTGACTTCGGGTATGTATCCGGCGATACCCGCTCTGCCTTACCGTATGACCGCCTCCGGCTCGCCCGAAGGGCTGTATTCGATTTCGCCGATCTCGTAGACGAGCTCGCCTTCGGCACGCAGGAGCTCGGCGGCTTGCGCAGCGTCGCCTTTGGCGACCGCAACCACCATGCCGATGCCGCAGTTGAAGACGCGGTGCATCTCGTCCTCGGCGACGTTGCCCTCGCGCTGCAGCCAGCTGAAGAGCTCGGGCCGCGGCCAGGATTTCACGCGAATCGAGGCGTGCGTGCCTTTGGGGAGCATGCGCGGCACGTTGCCGACGAGGCCGCCGCCTGTGATGTGCGCCATGCCCTTCACGGGCAGCGCCGCCATCAACTTGAGCATCGGTTTCACGTAAATGCGCGTCGGCTCCATCAGCGCGTCGGCCGTCTCCGCGTCGATGTGCGCATCGCCGATGATTCGCCGGATGAGTGAATAGCCGTTGGAGTGCGCGCCGCTGGAGGCGAGCCCGAGCAGCACGTCGCCGGGGTGGATCGAGCGGCCGTCGATGATCCTGCTCTTCTCCACCACGCCTACGCAGAATCCCGCAAGGTCGTACTCGCCCGGCGGATACATGCCCGGCATTTCGGCGGTCTCGCCGCCGATCAGCGCGCAGCCGGCCTGCTCGCAGCCCTGCGCGATGCCGCGCACCACGCGCACCGCGACCGCCTGGTCGAGCTTGCCGCAGGCGAAGTAGTCGAGGAAGAAGAGCGGCTCGGCGCCCTGCACCAGCACGTCGTTCACGCTCATCGCGACGAGGTCGACGCCGACGCCGTCGTGGCGGCCGAGCGAGAACGCGAGCTTCAGCTTGGTCCCAACGCCGTCCGTGCCCGAGACGAGGATCGGCTCGCGGTACTTGGCCGGGATCGAGCACAGCGCGCCAAAGCCGCCCAGCCCGGCCAGCACCTCCGGGCGCATGGTGCGCTTCGCAAAGGGCTTGATCGCCTCGACGAACGCGTCCCCGGCGTCGATGTCGACGCCGGCGTCGCGGTACGAAAGGGAATCCGCCATGACGGTTAAAATGCCTTCTTTTCCATGATTTTACGATGAAGCAACTCGCGCTGGGCATTTCGCCGCCGCCGCAGCCCACGCTCGACAACTTCGTTCCCGGCGCCAACGCCGAGCTGCTCGCGCACCTGAGGCGCCTGCGGGCCGGTGAGTTCTCCGAAGGCGTGCTCTACCTCTGGGGCGAAGCGGGCTGCGGCAAGAGCCACCTGCTCGCCGCCTGCGGGGGAAGCACGGCCGTCGACGACGTCGAGACGCTGGATGAGGCCGCGCAGATCCGCTTGTTCAACGCCATCAACGAAGCACGCCAATCGGGCGCGGCGGTTCTCGCTGCGGGCAACGCACCGCCGGCGCAGCTGCCGCTGCGCGAGGACCTCAGGTCGCGGCTTGCCTGGGGACTGGTCTACCAGGTCAAGCCGCTGGGCGACGAGGAGCGTGCGGCCTTCCTGCGCGCGGAATCGCAGCGGCGCGGGCTCAGGCTGGCGGAGGACGCCATCGCCTACCTGCTGACGCACATGCGCCGCGACCTGCGCTCGCTCACCGCGGTGCTGGAGCGCCTCGACCGTTTCTCGCTGGAGACCAAGCGCCCGATCACCCTGCCGCTGATCCGGGAAGCGTTCAAGGAATGAACCTCACCCTGTTCGACCTGGACAACACGCTGCTCGCCTGCGACTCGGACTACGAGTGGGGCCAGTACCTCGTCGACCAGGGCGTGCTCGACCGCGCGGAATACGAGGCGCAGAACGCGGCCTACTACGAGCAGTACAAGGCCGGCACCCTCGACATCCACGAGTTCCTCGGCTTCGCGCTGCGGCCGCTCGCCGCCCACACGCCCGAGGACCTCGCGCGCTGGCACGCCGGCTTCATGCAGGCGCGCATCCGGCCGGCGATGACGCAGGCCGCGCGCGAGCTGGTGCGCGGGCACCTCGCGGCGGGCGACCTGTGCGCGGTGGTCACCGCCACCAACAGCTTCGTCACCGGCCCGATCGCGCGCGAGTTCGGCGTCCCGCACCTGGTCGCGACCGAGCCCGAGCGCTCAGGCGGGCGCTTCACCGGCCGCGTCGCGGGCACACCCTGCTTCCGCGAGGGCAAGATCGCGCGCGTGCGCGACTGGCTCGGCGCCCAGGGCCGCGCGCTGGCCGACTTCCCGGCGAGCAGCTTCTACAGCGACTCGCACAACGATCTGCCTCTGCTCGAGCTCGTGTCGCGGCCGGTGGCGGTCGACCCCGACCCGACGCTCGCCGCCGAAGCCCAGCGGCGCGGCTGGCAGGTAATTTCCCTGAGATAATCCCGGCCCGCAATGATCAAGCGCTTCATCCGCCGCGTGCTGGGCCTGGATTCCCCGGGCCCGCTGCGCGTGCCGCAGGCGCGCCACAAGCTCGCCCGCAGCTCGATCAGCGCCAGCGCCCTCAAGGTCTGCGACGTGCTGGCCGAGCGCGGCTACGCCGCCTACGTGGTGGGCGGCGCGGTCCGCGACATCCTGCTCGGCATCGAGCCGAAGGACTTCGACGTCGCCACCGACGCCCGTCCCGAGCAGGTCAAGCCGCTGTTCCGCCGCGCGCTGGTGATCGGGCGGCGCTTCCGGCTCGTCCACGTGATGCTGGGGCCCGAGACGATCGAGGTATCCACCTTTCGCGCAGCCGACAGCCAGCCCGCGGAGAAGGACGAGCACGGCCGCGTGCTGCGCGACAACGTCTTCGGCTCCATGGAGGAGGACGCGCGGCGGCGCGACTTCACCATCAACGCGTTGTACTTCGACTGCCGCTCGGGCGACGTGATCGACTACCACGAGGGCCTGGAAGACCTGAAGAAGCGCAGGCTGCGCATGATCGGCGACCCGGAGGCGCGGTACCGCGAGGACCCCGTCCGCATGCTGCGCGCGGTGAGGCTTGCGGCCAAGCTGGGCCTGACCATCGACGGCGCGACGCGGGCGCCGATCAAGCGGCTCGCGCCCCTGCTCGAGAACGTGCCGCCGCCGCGCCTGTTCGAGGAGATGCTGAAGCTCCTCCTCTCGGGCCACGCCAGCGCCTGCCTGCGGCAGCTGCGCCACGAGGGCCTGCACAAGGGCATGCTGCCGCTGCTGGACGTGATCCTCGACCAGCCGCTCGGCGAGCGCTTCGTCACGCTCGCGCTCGCGCAGACCGACGAGCGGGTGCAGGCTGACCGCCCGGTATCGCCCGCCTTCCTGTTCGCCGCCCTGCTCTGGCACGAGGTGCTGGCGGCCTGGAAGGCGCGCGAGAAGCGCGGCGAGCGCCGCATGCCCGCGCTGGAGGCGGCGATGGACGAGGTGCTGGACGTGCAGAGCGGCAAGCTGGCGATCACGCGGCGGCTGACCGCGACCATGCGCGAGGTCTGGGCCATGCAGCCGCGCTTCGAGGACCGCTCCGGACAGCGCCCCTGGCGGCTGCTGGAGTCGCCGCGCTTTCGCATGGCCTACGACTTCCTTGCGCTGCGCGCCGCGAGCGGCGAGGTTCCCGCGGAGCTGGAGAGCTGGTGGCGCGCGTTCCAGGGCGCCAACGAGGAGACGCGCCGCGCGATGCTGCTGCCCGACGCGGGCGGCCCGCGCCGCAGGCGCCGCCGCCGGCGCCGCGGCGGCAAGGGCCCCGAGGGCGCGCCCACGCCGGCATGACGCTCGCCTACGTCGGGCTCGGCGCGAACCTGGGCGAGCCGCGCCAGCAGCTCACCGAAGCGATCATCGCCATGAGCGGCCTGCCCGAAACGCGCCTGGCGAGGCACTCCAGCTTCTACCGGACGGCGCCGGTCGGCTTCGAGGATCAACCCGAGTTTCTCAACGCGGTGGCCGCGCTCGATACCCGCCTCGCGCCGGGCGTGCTGCTGGAGGGCCTGCAGGGCATCGAGCGGCGCCACCACCGCGAACGGTCGTTTCCCAATGCGCCCCGGACGCTCGACCTCGACCTGCTGCTGTTCGGCGAGGAAAGGATCGCGCGGCCGGGCCTGACGGTACCCCACCCGCGCATGCACGAGCGCGCGTTCGTGTTGCAGCCCTTGCTCGAGCTTGACCCCGATATTTCCATTCCCGGAAAAGGGAGAGCCAGCGCATTGCTGTCTGCCTGCAGTTCGCAGAAGGTCGAAAGGATCGCCTGACATGCAAGCTTCGCCCATCGCCCTGTCCGTGCTCCTGCTGGCGGCCTCCAACATCTTCATGACGTTCGCGTGGTACGCGCACCTGAAGGAGCTTTCGGCCAAGCCCTGGTGGATCGCCGCGCTCGCGAGCTGGGGAATCGCGCTGTTCGAGTACCTGCTGCAGGTGCCGGCCAACCGCATCGGCTACACGGTGCTGTCGCTGCCGCAGCTGAAGATCCTGCAGGAAGCCGTGACGCTGGTGGTGTTCGTGCCTTTCGCGCTCCTCTACATGAAGGCGCCGCTCAAGCTCGACTACCTTTGGGCTTCGCTGTGCATCGTCGGCGCGGTGTACTTCATCTTCCGTGGATAAACTGCGCCACATCGCGGTGGAGGGCCCGATCGGCTCGGGCAAGACCAGCCTCGCGCGCCGGCTCGCCGAGCGCCTGGGCGCGGAGTTGCTGCTCGAGCAGCCCGGGGAGAACCCCTTCCTGGCGCGCTTCTACCAGGACATGGCGCGCTACGCGCTGCCGACCCAGCTCTTCTTCCTGTTCCAGCGGGCGCGCCAGCTCGAGGCGCTCGCCCAGCCGGACATGTTCGGCCGCCCGGCGGTGTCGGACTTCCTGCTGGACAAGGACCCCCTGTTCGCGCGCATCACGCTCTCGTCCGACGAGCTGGCGCTGTACCAGAAGATCTACGACGCGATCCGCCCGCGCGCGCCCGCGCCCGACCTGGTGGTCTACCTGCAGGCCCAGCCGGCCACGCTGCTCGAGCGCGTGCGGCGCCGCGCGGCGGACTACGAGCGCGGCATCGGCGAGGAGTACCTCGCGCTGCTCGCCGAGGGTTACGCGCGCCTGTTCCACAACTACGCGGCCGCGCCGGTGCTGATCGTGAATTCCGAGAACCTGAACTTCGTGGCGCGCGACGCCGACCTGGAGCTGCTGCTCGCGCGAATGCGCGCCATGAAGAGCCGGCGCGAATTCTTCAGCCTGGGCTAGCCGGCGCGCCGGTCCCGGGCTTTCAGCTCGCGTGCTGGTCCCGAGCTTTCAGCTCGGGTAGGGCTCGAACATCATCTGCTCGACCGGGCAGCCCATCGCCTGCGCGATCTTGTCCATGGCCTCGTCGGTGAGCTGCACGGCCTGGAAATCAGCGTCGCCGCCCTTCTTCGCGATGAAGGCCTTCGCGGCCGCCTCCGTGTTCCAGGTAACGACCGGGTCGGGGCTTATCCCTGCGACCTGCTGGCAGACCGGAAACCCATCGGACTTGTAGATGATGGCGTACATGGAAAACCCTCCGAATCCCCCGCGATCTGCGACCCGAAAACTTTAACCGAACGCAGGGGGGTTCGGCTAGACGAAAAAGCAACACCCTTGTTTGCACTGAGGAATTATCCGGCGTCTAATGGGTTCGGGAGGTCCGGGGAAGGGCCCGGGACCAGTGTTTTTCACGCCCCCGCAAGGGGGTTTCTTATCTTTGGGGGAATAGTCATGAGCGACATGCACGATGCGGTGGGGCTGCGTTCCACCTGGAAGACGCTTAAGGAGACGCATTACGAGTTCGAGCCGGCGACCGGCACCCTGTGGGGCTACATGCAGCAGCGGGGCAACCCCTGCTTCAACCTGGGGCTGCTGAAGGAGATCCGGACGGTGGGCGGCGAGCTGACCGCCAACAGCGGCCATATCGAGTTCGAGGGGGCCATGCACAAGGTCAACACGTACGTGGGCGGCTCGCGCAACCCCGGCGTGTACAGCCTGGGCGGCGACCTCGCGCTGTTCCTGCTGCTGATCCGCTCGCGCGACCGCGATGCCCTCGCCCACTATG
>JAYRND010000086.1:0-11516 GCA_041904885.1 Burkholderiales bacterium | reverse complement strand
CGACGAGGTGGTCACCAGGAACAAGAACTGGATCGGCACCTTCGACTACACCTTCAACGCCGATTGGGGCCTGACGGTGCTGGCGCCGTTCGTGGACCGGCAGCACAAGCACATCCACAACCACCACGGCGAGAAGATCCCCGAAGTGTGGAATTTCGACGGCCTGGGCGACGTGTGCGCGGTGGGGCGCTATCGCGTCTGGTCCGAGGAATCGCGGGAAACGCACCAGACGAGCTCTGCCGGCCTCCTGTTCGGCCTAAAGCTCCCGACCGGCGACTTCAAGAAGAAGAACAGCGAAGGCGAACTGGCCGAGCGCACGCTGCAGCCGGGAACCGGCACCACCAACGCGCTCCTCGGCGCGTACTTCATGCAGGCGCTACCGATGAAGGACCTGTCGTGGTTCGCGCAGGGGCTGGTCGACCTGCCGCTCGGCTCGCGGGAAGGCTACAAACCGGGCAAGCGGCTCGCGGCGGACGCGGGGCTGCGCTACGACCTGAGCGGCGAGCTGAGCTTCCTGCTGCAGGCGAACGTGCTCCTGCGAGACAGGGATTCGGGCGTCAATGCCGAGCCCGAGGACAGCGGCGGCCGCGCGCTGTTCCTCAGCCCGGGCCTGAACTTCACGGTCAACCGCGACGTGCGCATCTATGGCTTCCTCCAGGTGCCGCTGGTTCAATATGTGAACGGGGTCCAGCTGACCGCGAACAAGGCATTCGTCGTCGGTGTCAGCGCGCGGTTCTAGGGTGTAAATTCCGGAGTTCCCAGGGGAGAGCTGCATGGATTCGAAGGCCCGATTTCTTTTTACCGCCGCGATGGACGTCGACGCCGACAAGGAGGCCCTGTTCAACGAGGTCTACGACACCGAGCACATTCCCGAACTGCTCAAGGTGCCGGGCTGCCTGGCGGTGTACCGCACGACGCTCGCGCCGCTGAAGATGAGCATCGGCGGCGAGCTGAAGACCATCGTCGCCGAAGGCGAGCCCAAGTACAGCGCAATCTACGAGCTGGAGAGCGCGGAGGTGCTGACCAGCGCCGCTTGGGCGGCGGCGGTGGAAAAGGGGCGCTGGCCGGCGCAGGTGCGGCCGTACACGCGCAATCGCCGCCACACGCTGCGCAAGATTTCCGGCCGATAGATTTCTTACAGGGAGCTGATCCATGCGACGTCTGCTGACGCTTTTTCTGTTTCTTCCCGCGCTTGCCCTCGCCCAAGACCTGCCCAAGACCCAGTTGAAGGTGGTGGGCTCGATCTCGAGCCTCGCCCCGTATCGCGATTTCGAGGTGCCGTTCTGGACCAAGCAGCTCGCCGAGAAGTCGAAAGGCGCGGTGACCGCCGAGATCAAGGGCTTCAACGAGATGGGGCTCAAGGGGCCGGAGGTGCTGCGACTGATGAGCACCGGAGCGCTGGAGATTGGCGCCACGGTGCTCGCCTACCTAGCCGCCGACGACCCGACCAACGAGGCGGTGGACATCGCGGGGCTGATCACCAGCGTCGAGCAGTCGCGCCAGGCGACGGAAGCGTCCAAGGCGATGTACCAGAAGCTGTTCCAGAAATTCGGCGTCAAGCTGCTCGCGGCCGGCACCTATCCGGCGCAGGTGCTGTATTGCAACGCCGAGCTGAAAGGCCTCGCGGACATCCGCGGCAAGAAAGTGCGCGTCGCGGGGCGCTCGCAGTCTGAACTGGTCGAGGCGCTCGGCGGCACGCCGGTGACCATGGCCTTCGGCGAAGTCGTGCCGGCGTTGCAGAACAAGACCGTGGACTGCGGCATCACCGGCACGCTCTCGGGCAACCTCGCCAAGTGGAACGAGGTCTCCACTCACCTGATCGCGCTGCCGCTCAGCTGGGGCCAGATCGCCTACGCGGTAAACATGAAGTCCTGGGAGAAGCTGGATCCGCGCGTGCGCGCGCTGATCGAGGCCGAGATCAAGTCCCTGGAGAAAGGCATCTGGGACGCGGCCGCGTACCACACCGAGCAGGGGCTCGCCTGCAACGCCGGCCGCGACGACTGCAAGATCGGCACCAAGGGCAAGATGCGGGTGATCCAGCCTTCGGAGGCCGATCGCGCGCTTCTGAAGAAAGTGGTCAACGAGACCATGATTCCGAAGTGGGCCGCCCGCTGCAGCGCGGAGTGCGTGGCGGACTTCAATGCCACCATCGGCAAAGTGATGGGCGTCGTTGCCAAGAAATAGCGGCGGCTTCCTCGACGCGGCGCTCGCCGCCGCCGACTGGCTGAGCCTGCGCGCCGTCTGGGTCGGCGGCGCGCTGCTGTTCCTCGCCGCGTTCACCGTTTCGGTGGACGTGATCGCGCGCAAGCTGTTCGCGGTGTCCCTGGGCGGCGCCGACGAACTCTCCGGCTACGCCTTTGCGATCGGTACCGCCTGGGCTTTCGCGTTCGCGCTTCTGCGGCGCGCGAACGTGCGCGTGGACGCGCTCTACCAGCACCTGCCGATGAAGCTCTGCGCGCTGCTCGACCTGCTCGCCCGGGTAGCACTGGGCGTCTTCGTCGCCTACCTCGCGCGCTATGGCTATGAGGTGCTGGCGACTTCCTGGCAGCTGTCGGCGCGTTCCAACAGTTCCCTCAAAGTGCCGCTGTGGATCCCGCAGGCGCTCTGGTTTGGCGGCCTGGCGCTGTTCGTCGCGACCGTCGCCCTCCTGCTCGCGCGCTCGGTGGCCGGGCTCGCGCGCGGCGACTGGGCCGGTGTCCACGCGTTGCTGGGGGCGCGCAGCGTCCGCGAGGAGGCCGATGACGAGGCCGCCTATGCGCGCAGTATCGAGGGCGGCGGGAAATGATCCCGGTCACCCTCCTCACGCTGCTGGTGCTGATGGCGCTTGCCATCCCGGTGGCGGCCTCGATGGGCGTGCTGGCGCTGTTCCTGGAGGCCGTCTATTCGCAGCTGCCGCTGGTGCGCGCGATGGGCGAGGTCGCGTGGTCCGCTTCCAACGAGTTCCTGCTGGTGTCGGTGCCCCTCTTCATCCTGCTGGGGGAGATCCTGCTGCGCTCCGGCTTCGCCGAGCGCATGTACGGCTCTCTCATCCACTGGGTGTCCTGGCTTCCCGGAGGCCTGATGCATTCGAACATCGCCGCCTGCGGGCTGTTCGCCGCGACTTCCGGCTCGAGCGTCGCCACCGCCGCTACCGTAGGGACGGTTGCACTACCGCAGGCGAGGCGCTTCGGCTACAACGAGCGCCTCTTCCTCGGCACGCTCGCCGCCGGCGGCACCCTGGGAATCCTGATCCCGCCCTCGATCAACATGATCATCTATGCGGTCCTGACCAATACCTCGGTGCCCAAGCTCTACCTGGCCGGGATGATCCCCGGGCTCGTGCTCAGCCTCCTGTTCATGGCCACGGTGGTGCTGCTGTGCTGGTGGCGGCCCGCCTGGGGCGGGCGGCGCGTGACCGCGAGCTGGCGGGAGCGTTTCGCCGGCCTGGTCCACCTGTTGCCGCCGCTCGGCATCTTCCTGGTCGTGGTCGGGTCGATCTACGCGGGAATCGCTACCCCCACGGAGGCTGCCTCGCTGGGCGTGATGGCCGCCCTCGGGTTGGCGGCATGGAGGCGCCGCCTCACGCTCGCGATGCTGCGCGAGGCGGTTGAGGGCACGATGCGCTCGACCGCGATGGTGATGCTGATCTTTGTCGCCGCCTACTTCCTCAATTTCGTGATCTCGGCGATCGGCCTGACTACGCTGCTCACCAACTTCATCGAGAGACTGGGCCTGACGCCGGCGTGGATGCTGTTCGCGGTGATCGTGTTCTACGTGGTGCTCGGCTGCTTTATGGAGACGCTGTCCATGATGATCACCACCATCCCGATCATCGCGCCGGTGATGTTCAAGCTCGGCTTCGACCCGGTGTGGTTCGGCATCCTGATCATCCTGCTGATCGAAACCGCGCTGGTGACGCCGCCGGTGGGGCTGAACCTTTTCGTCGTGCAGAACCTTCGCAAGTCGGGCTCGCTGAACGACGTCATCCTCGGCACGTTGCCGTTCGTGACCACGCTGTTCGCGATGCTGGGGCTGCTGTCGCTCTTCCCCGGGCTCGCTCTCTGGCTGCCGCGGCTGGCGGGCTAGGGCGCCCTCGCCACGCCGCGCGAGAGCAGCGCTTCGATTTCCTCGCCCGCCAGCCCCGCTTCGGCAAGCACCGCGCGCGTATGCTCGCCCAGGCGCGGCGCGGGCCGCGGCGCCGCCTTTGGCTGCCCGTCCACCTGCAGCGGCGTGTCTACCGTGCGCACGCGGCCGAGGCCCGGGTCGTCCAGCTCGACGAACACGCGGTTGGCCGCCATCTGCGGGTCGGCGACCACCTCGTCGAAGTTCGCCACCACCGAGTGCGGGATGTCGGCTTCCTCGAGCGCGAGCGACCAGTAGGCCATCGGCCGGGTCGCGAAGATGCCGTCGCAGATGCGTACCAGCTCGGCCATGCGGCCTTCCTGCGTGCGCGCTTCCAGCGTCGCGTAGCGCGGGTCGTCGATGAGATCGGGCCGCCCGATGGCGCGGCAGATGCCCGGCCAGCCGCGCGCCGCATCCACCACGCTCATCTTGAAGATGCGCCGGTCCGAGGTCCGGTAATAGACGCCGGTGAAGTTGCGCGCCTGCTCGCGCGGGCGGCGCTCGTGGAACTGCGCCTCGAGGAGCTTCGCCTGCAGCATCACCGCGTTCGACCATGCGCCGCTCGCCAGCAGCGAGCAGGCGACTCTCGCGCCCTTGCCGCTATTCTCGCGCGCGTAGAGCGCGAGCAGCACCGAGGACAGCAGCGCCATGCCGGCCGGGTGGTCGCCCGTCCCGTAGCCGAGCGACCCCAGCCAGCCTTCCAGCGGAAACAGCGCCGCTTCCATGCCGGACCGGGACCAGTAGCTGACCGAATCGAAGCCGGGCTTGTCGGCCTCCGGCCCGGCGTCGCCGTAGCCCGTGCCGTGCGCATAGACGAGGCGCGGGTTGAGCGCCTGCATCGCCGGCCAGTCGAGGCCGAGGCGCTCGAGCGCCTTCGGGCGGAAGTTGGTGAGGAAGACGTCGGCGCCGGCGACAAGCCGGCGCACGATATCGCGCGCTTCGGGAGCTTTGAGGTCCAGCGACAGGCTGCGCTTGCCTCGATTGTCCGGGAGGAAGCAGTACTCGTAGTCGCTGACATGCGTCGGCATGCCCGGGATATGGTGGCCGCGGCGGTTGAGGTCGCCCTCGAGCGGCTCGATCTTGACCACCTGCGCGCCGTAGTCGGCGAGCGCCGCGCCGACCGAGGGCACCATGATCATGCTGGCTGCCTCCACCACCCGGAGGCCGGAGAGGATTCCCGGCGCGGGCGGTGTCATTTCGCTCAGAACACCGCCAGCTGGCTGTTCCTGAGGTCGGTGACCAGCATCGAGCCCGGCGCGTGGGTGATGCAGAACGCGGGCTTCGCCTCCGCGACGACGGCTTGCGGCGTCACGCCGCAGGCCCAGAAGAGCGGCAGCTCGTCCGCCGGAACGTCGACGGCGTCCCCCCAATCCGGCTTGCCGAGATCGCGGATGCCGATGCTGCCGGGCAGGCCGACGTGGACCGGCGCGCCGTGCACGCCGGGAAAGCGAGAGGTGATCTGGATGGCGCGGATCGCGTCCGCCGGCTTGAACGAGCGCATCGACACGACCAGGGGCCCATGGAACGGACCGGCGGGAGCGGTCGGCACGCTGGTGCGGTACATCGGCACGTTCCTGCCCTGCGCCATGTGGTGCATCGTCAGCCCGTCCTCCAGCAGCGCCCACTCGAAGGAGAACGAGCAGCCGAGGATGAAGCTGACGAGGTCCTCGCGCCAGAGGTGGCGGATATCGGTCGGCTCCTCGACCAGCGCCCCGTCGCGGAACACGCGATAGCGCGGCACGTCGGAGCGCATGTCGATGTCCGCGCCCAGCGTCGGCAGCGACGGATCGCCCGGCGCGCCCACGGCCAGCACGGGGCAGGGCTTCGGATTCAGCTGGCAGAACCGCAGGAAATCCGCCGCCAGCGCCTGCGGCAGGATCGCCACGTTGCCCTGCACGTGGCCGGCGGCAAGGCCCGAGGTGTGGCCCGTGAGCTCACCGCGCCGGATGCGCTGGCGGACGGCGCGGGACTCGAGGAGCGGCTGCGGCGCGTTCATGCTTTGCGGATTCTAACCACGATGGCGCCGCCGGCCGGGAGCGCCAGCGATCCTTCGCCGTCCAGCCGCGAGGCGTTCAGGGTCTTCGGATCCGCCGCCACGAGCGTCTCCCCGGGGGCTCCGATCGCCGGCCCGACGTCAGAGAGGGACACTTCGGCCACAAAGCGTCCCCGGCGCGCAATGACGTTGAACACGCGCGCCGGCCCGCCCAGCAGCCGGCAATTGGTCTTCCAGTCGCCGCGGAACGCATAGGGCCGGAGGGGAAGGACGCGCGCGGCATGCGCCACGCCGTGCTCATCCACGCTCTTCAGCTCCACGCCGGCGCCCTCTAGCACGATGAAGGTCCGGTCCAGGCCGGGCAGGTCGGAGAAGGGGCAGTCGGCCGGAATCGCCGTGTGGCCGATCTGCCAGTCGATCGCATCGAACGCGGCGCCGGCGGGCGAATCCGCGATGGTGTACGAAATCCCGAGGCCGTTCTTCCACGGCACCGCGCGGTGGTTCGCGGCGGGCAGGGTCGCGCGGGCCAAGGGGCGGCTAGCCCTTGTTGCCGCCCAGCGCCGCGATCTTCTGCTTCGCGAGCTGGACGAACTTGCCGCGCGGGAACTGCTCGATGTACAGCGCCAGGTCCTCGGGATCCTCGCTGTCCTTGACGTCGTTCCAGAATTACATTTCCGCCTCGCTGTCGTGCGCCGCGAGCGCCTGCAGGCTGGCCGGGAGCGGCGGCGGCGACTCGCCCGGCTCTTCCGGCGGCTCGCCTTTGCGGATGCGCTGCAGCGCTTCGGCGAACTTGCGGGCGCTCTGGTACCGGTGCTCGGGCTCCTTGGCGAGGGCGCGCGCGATGACGCGGTCGATCTCGGGCGGAATCTGCACCAGCGTCGACGGCCAGACCGGGTCGTCCTGGATGATCTTCTTCGCCAGCCCCCACTGCGTGCCCTCGAAGGGTTTTTGCCCGGTGAGGAACTCGTAGAAAAGGACGCCCGCGGAGAAGATGTCGGTGCGCCGGTCGATCGCCTGTCCCTGGATCTGCTCCGGCGACATGTAGGACGGGGTGCCGACGATGGTGCCGACCTTGGTCCGCTCGGACTGGTCGCCCTCGGGCTCGGCGACGCGGGCGACGCCGAAATCGGTGAGCTTGGCGTGGCCGGCGGCGTCGATCATGACGTTGGCCGGCTTGATGTCGCGGTGCACGATCCCCGCCTCGTGCGCGAACTCCAGCGCGTCGAGCAGCTCGGCCATGATGTGGAAGATCGTCTTCAGGTCGAACCGCTCCTTCGCGTCGAAACGGTCCTTCAGCTCCTTGCCCTGGATGAACTCCATCACGATGTAGGCGAGGTCGCCCTCGGCGCCGAAGTCGTACACCTGGACGATGTTCGGGTGGTTGAGCCGCGCCACGGCGCGCACTTCGCGCTCGAAGCGCACGGCGACCATGCGCGCGGCCTCCGCATCCAGCTTGCGGGTGAGGATGGTCTTGATCGCGACCCTGCGATTCAGCCCGGGGTCGAGCCCGTCGTATACGAGGCCCATGGCGCCCTTGCCGAGCACGCCGCGGATCTGGTAGCGGCCCAGGGATTTTATGTCGTCCACTGCGGCGATGATACAACCTAGAATATTCGCGCCATGCCAACAATTGACGCGCACCGACTGCTTGCCGACCTGCGGCAGCTGCGCAGCATCGGCGCGCAGGGCATCGGCGTGGTGCGGCCCGCGTTCAGCGCCAAGGACATGGAGGCGCGTCGCTGGTTGAAGACACGCTACGAGGAAGCGGGCCTGGAGGCCGCGATCGACGGCGTGGGCAACGTGCTCGGGCGCTCGAGGAAGAAGGGCAGGGCGCTGCTCGTCGGCTCGCATTCGGACACGCAGCCCACCGGCGGCTGGCTGGACGGCGCGCTCGGCGTGGTCTACGCGCTGGAAGTGGCGCGCGCGCTCGCCGCGGACCGCGCCACGGCGGACCTGCCGCTCGACGTGGTTTCCTTCCAGGACGAGGAGTCGCGCTTCGTCGGCTGCCTCGGCAGCCGCTCGCTGATCGGCGCGCTGACCCCGGACCTGGAAAAGGACGCGGTCGACAAGGACGGCGTGCGCATGGCCGACGCGCTGTGCGACGCCGGACTGGCCGGCGTGCCGCGCATGCGCATCTCGGCCGAGCGCTACGCGGGCTTCATCGAGGCGCACATCGAGCAGGGCCCTACGCTGGAGGACACGGGCAAGCGCCTCGGCGTGGTGACCGGGATCGTCGGCCTGCGCGGCATACGGTTCACTTTCCGCGGGCAGCAGAACCACGCCGGCACGACCATGATGAAGACGCGGCGCGACGCCTCGGCGGCGCTCTACGAGCTCGCGCACCGCATCAACACGGAATTTCCCAAGGCCGCGGCCGAGCGCACCGTCTGGACCATGGGGCGGCTCCGAGTCGAGCCGAATGCAACCTCCATCGTGCCGGGCTACGCCGACCTCGACCTGCAATTCCGCGATGCTTCCGACGAGCCGCTCGACCGCCTCGAGAAGGTCGCGCAGGCGATCGTCTCCGAGATGAACGCTCGCGGCGGCGTGCGCATCGAGGCGACCCCGTCGCGCGCGCCCATCCCGCCGACGAGGATGGACGCGGGCCTGCGCGCCCACATCGAGCGCGCGGCCGAGAAGCACGCGCCGGGCAATTGGATGCACCTGCCGAGCGGCGCGTTCCACGACGCCGGCATCGTCTCCGCCGCGTTGCCGGCGGCGATGCTGTTCATCCCCTCGATCGGGGGGGTCAGCCACGATTTCTCCGAGGACAGCCGCGAGGAAGACATCGTGCTCGGCTGCCAGGTCCTCGCCGACGCGGTAGCGAGCGCCGTAGCCGCGGCGAACGATTGAGCGTAGAGTCGGCCAAGGCTCTACGAGGGGGGCTGGCATGACCGTCCATTGCGACATGCTCCGGCGCGGCTGGATCGCGGCGGTACTGGCGTGCGCTTCGACCTGGTCGGCGGCCCAATGCAGGGCCATCGACGATCCGCGCTGGGAGACGCAGGCGCAAAGCGCGCCGGTCCCCGAGCAGTCCGAAAAGAGTCCGGCGGCCGCTCCCGGGATCGAGTTCGCCCGCGTGTCGCGCGGGCAGATCGACGTGCTGCGCGCGATCAAGGCCAGGCTCGCCGAGACCGCGCAGATCAATCCGCTGGTCATCCTTTGCGAGCACGCCGCGGTCAACGCGAAGGCGATCGCGCGGGGACCCAGGATTCCGCCGGGCGGCCTGATCGCGATCACCACCGCGCTGATGTCGCTCCTCGGGTCCGACGAGAGCATGCTGGCGTTCCTGCTCGCGCACGAGATGGCGCACCTGGCCCTGCAGCACGGCGAGCAGCTGCGGCGCGCCGCGCAGGCCGTCGCGACCGAGGCGGTCCGGGCGGGCACCCAGGCGGAGAGCGCCCAGGCCGGATCGGGAAATCCCGTCGCGGCCGCGATCTTCGTGACGCAGATGACGGCGTACAGCAGGGAGATCGAGCGGCAGGCGGATGACGTCGGCTACGAGCTGTTTCTCGCCGCCGGCTACGATCCGCGCGGCGCGACCCGCCTGTTCGAGGCGATTCGCAAGGCGAGGGGCGGAGGCGAGGCGACCTACCTCTCGACGCATCCCGGGCTCGACGAGCGGATCTCGAGGACGCTCGCGCTGGCTCGCGACGATTCGAAGCGGGCGGCCGCCGCCGAGAACGCGAACGCGATCGCGGCCGAGAACGACAAGTACCGCGCCCGCGCCGACGAGTTGGTCCGCGACCGGCGCTGGCGCGAGCTATCCGCGCACGTGGACAGCTGGCTTGCAGCGCTGCCCTCAAGCGGCCTCGCCTGGTACTACCGGGGCACCCTCCTGCGGGGATCGGCCAGCCAGAAGGCCAAGGCCTGGGAGGCGTTCGCGCGGGGCGCCGAGCTCGACCCCGCGCGCGCGGAAATCTGGGAGGCGCTCGTCGAGGCGCTGCTGGTCGCGGGGTATCGGAGCGAGGCGGCCGCGTGCGTCACCACGATGATGGCGACGGGCATGGACACGCGCGAGCTGCGCGAGCGCCTTTTCGACGGCAGGCTGATCGTCGACGGGCGGACGCGCCGCGCGCTGTCGGAGCTCTGGTGGACGCGGGAGCCCAGCGGCAGCCGCTTCATCACCAACGACAGAACGCTTCTCATGCTCAGGGGCGCCGACGCCGAGAACGTACCGCCCGACTGGATGCCGCTGAAATAGGCGGGCCACTCCCGCCCGGCGAGCGACTCCGGTATCATTTTCGACATCCTCCGGAGCGCCCATGACCGACAATTCCACGAAAACGCGGGTCACGATCTTCACCGGCTCGTACCGCATCAAGGGCTACATCGACCTGATCCCGGGCGCGCGGGTGACCGACTTCATGGCCGAGTCGAAGCTGTTCATCGCCGTGACCGAGGCCGAGGTCTGGGAGCTCGAAGTCGGCGGCCGCCAGCTCATGTCGGCGCCGTTCCTCAACGTCAACCGCGAGCACATCCAGGTCATCGCGCCGGGGCAGTAGCGCCGCGGCGGGATCGCTTCAGCGCAGCCCTTCCAGGATCGCGAAGGCGCGGCCCATGGAGAAGTCGAACATCTTCTGGTCGTAGACGTCGGGCGCGCCCTTCATCATGTAGCCGTGCAGGATGCCGGGGAAGATGTGCACCTCGACGTTTTTCATGCGCGCGGGCACGGCGCGGTAGGCCTCGAGCACGGGCGCGGGCGCCATGACGTCCTGGTCGCCCCAGATGATGCAGACGGGCTGGGTCACGCCCTCCAGCTCGCCGATGTAGTCGAGCATCTGCGTGCCGTGGCAGGAGATGCCGGCAGAGTAGCCGAGGCGCTTCGGCCCGAGGATCGCGTAGGGACCGCCGTAGCAGAAGCCGATCACCGCGGCCCTGCCGTTGAAGGAGGGTTCCTGCTTCAGCATCGCCAGCGTGTCGATCAGGTCCTGCTCGCCCGCCTTGATTTTCTCCAATCGCGGCTGTCCGCGGGGGCGCGAGCGCGGGTCGTCGCGCTTGAGGGGCCCCGGCACCGAGCGCGAAAAGAGGTCCGGCGCCGCCGCGAGGTAGCCGCGCGCGGCGAACGCGTCGGTGAGGTCGCGCATGTCCTCGTCGACTCCGTGGATGGCGGAGGCCAGCACGATCGCCGGCACCTTCTGCGTCGCGCGCGCCTCCGAGACGTAGCAGTCGAATTCCCCTCCGCCAGCCGAGCGGATCTTGACGTCCCGCTTTTTCATGCCGGAGATGGTAACCCGTCGCCCGTGCGCGCACGCAGCAGAGGATTTCTTTGACAGCCACCGAAGGGTTTGCTACACAGGGGACCGCGTGGACGGAGACAGCAAGCCCTTCACCAGGGGGCAGGAGTTGCGCAGTTTTCTGTTTCTGGCCGTCGTGATGGCCCCAATGCTGGCAGTGGCTTTCGTGTCGGGCTATGGTTTCG
>JAYRND010000085.1:0-3251 GCA_041904885.1 Burkholderiales bacterium | reverse complement strand
CCTGAAGCTGCCGCCCGATCCGCAGCGCGGGCTCGCCGCCACCTATTTCTGCAATTCGGCTTCCTGAGTGGCGAGGAATTCCCGGTAGGTCCGCTCGATGCCCTGCCGGAGGCCGAGCTTCGGGCGCCAGCCGAGCGCGTAGAGGCGCTCGCTGGACAGGAGCTTGCGCGGCACGCCGTCGGGCTTGCTGCGGTCCCAGGCGAAGCGCCCGCGGAATCCGACCACTTCGGCGATGAGCTGCGCGAGCTCCGCGATCGTCTGGTCCGCGCCCGCGCCGATGTTGATGAGCGGGTAGCCCGGGCTGCCCACCGCGATGCGGCCGAAGGCCTCCTCCGGCATCGACATGAGGAACACGCAGGCCTCCGCCATGTCGTCGCTGTGCAGGAACTCGCGGCGCGGGCTGCCGCTGCCCCAGAGCACGATCTCGCCCGCGCCGGCGCTCTTCGCCTCGTGGCACTTGCGGATCAGCGCCGGCAGCACGTGCGATGTGGCGAGGTCGTAGTTGTCGCCCGGCCCGTAGAGGTTGGTCGGCATCGCCGCCAGGTACTTCGTGCCGTACTGCCGGTTGTAGGAGGCGCACATCTCGATGCCGGCGATCTTGGCGAGCGCGTAGGCGCGGTTGGTGGGCTCGAGCTCGCTGGTGAGCAGGTATTCCTCGCGGATCGGCTGCGGGCAGGCGCGCGGGTACACGCAGCTGGAACCCAGGAACAGCAGCCGCTGCACGCCGTGGCGCCAGCACTCGTGCACGACGTTGGTCTGCACCGCGAGGTTGGCCTGGATGAACTCGGCCGGATAGGTCTCGTTGGCGAGGATGCCGCCGACCTTGGCGGCGGCGAGCAGCACGTGCTCGGGCCGCTCCTGGTCGAAGAACCGGCGCACCGCCGCCTGGTCGGCGAGGTCGAGCTCGGCGTGCGTGCGCCGGATCAGGTTCGTGTAGCCGCCGCGCTCCAGGCAGCGGACCAGCGCCGAGCCGACCAGGCCGCGGTGGCCGGCGACGAAAATTTTCGCGTTTTTCTTCACGATCAGCGGCCCTTGGTGAACGAGACTTCCACGCCGTTCAATCGCGCGATCTCGTAGTAGCGCAATGCCTCGCCGTAGTCGCGCGGCAGCCCCGGGCCGCCCTTCTGCAGCAGGTCGCCCAGGCGTTTGGCCGCCTGCCCCGCCGCCTGCCCCCTGCCCTCGCGCACCGCCTGCGCGAGCACGCGCGAGGCTTCCTTCAGCTTGCCTTCCGCCTCCAGCGCCATCGCGCGCTGCAGCAGCGCCTCCGGCGTCGTCTCCTGCGGCAAGGCGGGAGCGGGGGCCGGCGCGGGCGTGGGTGCGGGCGCGGGCGAAACTGCCGCCAGCTTCACCGGCTCCGAGGGCTTGACCGCCTCCACCCTCTTCTGCGCCTCGGGCTGCCCCTTGGCCTTCGCCAGATCCGCCTCGCGCCGGCGCGTGACCTCGGCCTGCTTTTTCGCTTCCAGCTCGCGCAACCGCACCTGCTCGGCCAGCTCCTTCTGGCGCGCGAGGTCGCCGGACTTCTGCGCCTCGGCGGCACGCTGCCGGGCGAGCGCGAGCTCTTTCATCAGCTCGCTCTCGCGCTGGCGCGAGGACTCCAGCTCCGCCTCGCGGCGCTTGGACTCCTCCAGCTTCTGGGTCAGCTCGGCCACGCGCTGCTCCGCCTGGTCGGGCGGCTTCAGCCATTCCCACAGCCCCGCGGCCACCATGACGAGTACCAGCGCCGCGATCGCCGGCACGTAATTCGGCTTGCCGCGCGGCGCCTCGGCTTCGCGCTTCTGCAGCGCCGCCTCGCGCTGCTGGAATTCCGCCTCGCGGCGCGCGAGCGCGGCTTCCATCGCCGCCTTCTCTTCGGCGAGCTTCTGCTTCGCCTCGGCCTCGCGGCGCGCCGCCTCCTCCAGCTCGCGGCGCTCCTGCTCCAGGCCGCCCGAGGCCTGGCCGCCCGGGGCCTGGCCGCGCAACTTGGCGACCTTGCGCTTGGCAAGCGCCGCGTAGATGCCGCTCGGGAACTGCTCCACGTACAGCTCGAAGTCCGCCGGGTCGCTGCCGTCCTTGATCGAGCGCCAGAACTCCAGCTCGGCGGCCTTGTTGGCCACCGCGGGCATGACTGCCGTGCGCACTTCGGTCGCATCGCCGCCCGGCGCCTCGCCCGGGATCGCCCGCATCTTGAGCGTGCGCTCGGAGTCATCGGCCTCGGCCACGCCCTCGGCCGCGCGCTGGACCGCATAGCCGAGCTGGCGCGCGGTCTGGTAGCGGTCGGCGGCGCTCCGGGCGAGCGCCTTCGCGATCACCGCGTCGAACAGCGGCGACAGCGCCGGGTTGACGCTGGAGGGCGGCGCCGCATCCTCGCTGAGGATCTTCTTGGCGATGGTCCACGCGCCCGAGCCCGTGAAGGGCTTCTGGCCGCAGAGGAACTCGTACAGGATCACGCCAGCGGAGAAGATGTCGGTGCGCCGGTCGAGCGTGTGCCCCTGGATCTGCTCGGGCGACATGTAGGAAGGCGTGCCCACCACCATGCCGGCCTGCGTCTTGTCCGACATGGTGCGCTCGGGGTCGGTGATGCGCGCTACGCCGAAGTCGGTGAGCTTGACGCGGCCCTTGGCGTCGATCATCACGTTGGCGGGCTTGATGTCGCGGTGGATGATGCCCGCCTCGTGCGCGAAGTGCAGCGCCTCGCACAGCTCGCCCATGATGTGCACGATCTCCTTGAGCTCGAACTTCTCCTTGGCGTCGAAGAAGGTCTTCAGCTCGCGGCCGCGCACCAGCTCCATCACGATGTAGGCGAGGTCGCCCTCCTCGGCGAAGTCGAACACCTGCACGATGTTCGGGTGGTTGAGCCGCGCCACCGCCTGCGCCTCGCGCGCGAAGCGCATCGAGTATTCCTTGGCCGAATCCGAGTCGAGCGCGCTCTTGAGGATCGTCTTCACCGCCACCTTGCGGTGCAGGCGCGTGTCGTTGCCCTCGTAGACGACGCCCATCGCGCCCCGGCCGAGGACGCCCTCGATGTCGTAGCGGCCGATGCGCTTGGGATCGGGATGCTCTGCCATGCCCGCCGATTATCTCAGGGCGGCCAGCACGGCGTCGCCCATCGCGGCGGTGCCGACCTGCCGGGTGCCGGCCTGAAGGATGTCCGCCGTGCGGTAGCCCCCCGCCAGGGCGGCGCGCACCGCCGCCTCGATGCGCGCGGCGTCCGCCTCCCGGTCGAAGCTGTGGCGCAGCAGCATGGCCGCCGAGAGGATCGCGGCGAGCGGGTT
>JAYRND010000015.1:0-11181 GCA_041904885.1 Burkholderiales bacterium | reverse complement strand
GCCATGATCTTGAGCGACACGTACTCGATCCAGGCGTGGTTCTCCGGCGGCTTGCCGTACCTCTTGCGGAACGCGGCGACGAAGGCCTTCGACCCCGGCGTGTCGAGCTCGTGGTGCCATACGGTCGGCCAGATGCCGCCGAGGTTGCCCTCGCCTGCGGCCCAGGCGTCGGCCGTGTTCAGGTTGAAGCCGGCGACCGGGTAGGTCAGCCCGTACTCCGCGTACTGCTTGACGAAGTTGGTGACCTGGTTGCCGCCCAGGTTGGTGGCGACGAGGTCGGGCCGCGCCTGCCGGATCTTGAGCAGCAGCGGGCTGAAGTCGGTGGTGTCGGTCGGCGTCAGCTCGTCGCCGATCACGGTTCCGCCATTGGCAGCGATGAAGTTTTTCGCGGCCTTGGCGAGGTCGTGGCCGAAGAGGTAGTCCGAGGTCAGGCAGAAGATCCGCTTGCCCTTGATCAGTCCGTCGCGCGCCAGCGCCTGCCCGGCGGCGTTCACCATCACCGTGACCGGGATGTCGACGTGGAAGGTATAGCGGTTGCAGTTCTTGCCGCGTAAAACGTCCGAGCGCGCGCCGATCTGCAGGAACAGCTTCTTGTTGCGCGCTGCGACCTGCATGATCGTCTGCGCGGACGCCGAGTTGATCTCGCCCATCAGGAAGGCGACGCCGTCCTGCTCGTACATGCGCTGCGCCTTGGTAGCGGCGGTGGCCGGATTGACCGAGTCCTCCGAGATCACGTCCAGCTGGCGGCCGATGACGCCGCCCGCGGCGTTGATCTCCTCGGCCGCCATCTTGATGCCCATCACGGCGTATTCGCCGAGCGCGCCGAGGAACCCGGTGAGCGGGGTGAGGTGGCCGATCTTGATCCGGTCCTGCTGGCCGCGCACGAGGGCCGGAAAACCGGCCGCCAGCGCGCCCGCGGCGCCCGCCTTCAGTACTTCCCTTCTGCTGGTCATTTTGATTTCCCTCCTTTGGTTTCGGGTTCGTCGTCCGCCGGCGTCGTCACCACGAGGAACACGAGCCCGGCAGTGCCTGTGTTGGCGAAGCTGTGGCGCACCCCGGGCGGCAGGTAGACGTAGTCGTGCGGCCGCATCAGGTGCCTGTCCTTGCCGACGGTGAGCACGCCTTCGCCCTCCAGCACGTAGTAGACCTGCTCCTGGACCTTGTGCGAGTGCTCCTGCACGTACGCGTTCGGCGCGTAGCGGGAAATGCGGAAGTCCATCCGGCTCGAGCCCGAGTTCTCCGGGCGCACCAGCGCCTTGGACAGCGCGCCGCCGAAATGGCCGGGAAACTCCCGCCAGGCGACGCGCGCCATCTGCTCGACGAAGGCCTTCTTCTTCATGCCTGCGCCCACTATAGGAAGGGCCGGGTCCGCCGAAAAATACTGTTTTCCGAGACAGGGCATAAGTTAAAGTTATGGCTCACCGGAAGCCTGGGAGGGGCCATGGACCTGCGGCAGCTGCGCTATTTCACCCAGATCGTCGAGAGCGGCAGCCTGTCCAAGGCCTCGCGGCAGCTCTACATCGCCCAGCCCGCGCTCAGCCAGCAGCTTTCGAAGCTCGAAAGCGAAGTCGGCAAGCCCCTGCTGACGCGCTCCTCGCGGGGCGTGGCCCCCACCGACAACGGGCTTGCGCTCTACCACCACGCCCGCTTCATGCTGCGCCAGCTCGACCAGGCGCTGTCGATCGCGCGCAAGGAGTCGGGTGCCGTGCAGGGGATGGTGTCCGTAGGCCTGCCGGCGACCACGGTCGCCGCGGTAGGGCTGCCGCTGGTGCGGCGCATCCGCGATCGCTATCCCGGCATCCTGCTCAACATCGTCGAGGGGATGAGCGGGCACCTCGGGCAGATGATGCGCATGGGCCAGCTGGACCTCGCGGTTCTGTTCGCGAGCGACGTCGCGCCCGACGTGTCGGTCGAGGCGCTGCTCGAGGAGGAGCTGTTCGTCATGCTGCCGAAGCGCAGCGCGCTGGTCGCGCCGCGGCGCGCCAGCGTCACCATCGCCGAAGCCGCGGCGCTGCCGCTCATCCTGCCCACCAGCACCCACGGCCTGCGCCGCCGGATCGCGGCGGAATTCGAGCAGCGCAGCCTGTCGGCGCGCATCGTCGCCGAGATCGATTCGCTCTCGCTGCTGATGAATTGCGTCTACAACGGCATGGCGGCCACCATCAAGCCGATGGCGGCCATCTACCAGGAAGGGCAGCGCGGCAGGAAGTGGCGCGCCCTCCGGGTGTCGGATGCGCGCATGAGCCGCCGCAACTACCTGTATTCGCTGCCGCCCGCGCGCCTCTCGGCCGCCGCGGCCGCGGTCGCGGCCGAGCTGAAGGGAACAGCGCTGGACCTGATGGATTCCGGTGAATGGACCGGCGTGGAGCCGGTCAGTCTGCCTTGATGTTCGCGGCGCGCACGACCTTGCTCCAGCGCTCCTGCTCCTTGCGGATGAACGCCGCGTACTCCGCCGGCGTGGAGCCGATCCCTTCGGCGTCGTCCGCGGCGAATCGCTCGGCGACCGCGGGGCTCCGCGCGGCCTTTGCCGCCTCTTGCGCAAGCCGGTCGATGACCGCCTTCGGCGTCTTCGCGGGGGCGTTGATCCCGTACCACTGCGTCGTCTCGAACCCCGGATAGCCCTGCTCCGCGACGGTCGGCACCTCCGGAATCGAGTGCAGGCGCTTGGCGCCGCCGACCGCGATCACGCGCAGCTTGCCTGCCTTCACGTGCGGCATGAGCGGCGGGGTACCGGCCGCGGCCGCCTGCGTCCGGCCGGCGACCAGATCGATGATGTTCGGGCCGGTGCCCTTGTAGGGCACGTGCTGCAGCTCGATGCCGGCGGTCTGCTTCAGGTATTCCATGGCGAGGTGCCCGGCCGAGCCGTTGCCGGCGCTGCCGTAGTAGAGCTTGCCCGGCTGCGCCTTCGCCAGCGCGACGAACTCGCGCAGGTTCTTCGCCGGCACGCTCTCGTGGACCACGAAGATCGAGGGCACGATGGCGAGCAGAGACACCGCGGCGAAGTCGCGGTCGGTGTCGAAGGGAAGCTTCGCGTACATGTACGGGTTGACCGCCAGCGAGCCGATGTGGCCGATGATCAGCGTGTAGCCGTCGGGATCCGCCCGCGCCACTTCCTGCATCGCCACGTTGCCGCCGCCGCCGGGCTTGTTGTCGACCACGATCGGCTGACCGAGTCCCTTTTCCATCTCGACCGCCACCGCGCGCGCGACAATCGAGGAACTGCCGCCCGGGGCGAAGGGGACGACCAGGCGGATGGGTTTGGAAGGGTAAGTTTGCGCGAACCCCGAAAAAGAAAAAAACAATCCCAGCAAAAACAGTATCGGTCTCAAAACTGGTACCTCCTCAGGCCGCCGTCCACCGGGATCACCGCGCCGGTGATGTAGCGCGCGCGCGGCGAGGCGAGGAAGGCGACCAGGTTGGCGAGGTCCTCGGGCTGGCCGTACTCGCCGGCCGGGATCTCGTGCTCGGACTGCCACTGCCGGTACTCGGGCGTGTAGTTGCGCAGGATCTGCTCGCTCAGGATCCGCCCCGGCGGGATGCAGTTGACGGTGATGCCGTGCTTGCCCACCTCGCGCGACAGGCCCTTTGCCCAGGAGTGCATCGCCGCCTTGGCGCAGAACGCCCCGTTGATGCCTTCGGGCTCGGATTTGCCCGTGATGTTGATGATGCGCCCCCACTTGCGCGCGATCATCTGGTCGACGAGCAGGTCGGCGAGCTGGCGCTGGCGCGTGAAATTGAGCGTCATCGCCTCCTGCCACTGCGCCTCGGCGGTGTGTAGCGCGAACTTGCGCGAGCCGCCGGCGTTGTTGACGAGGATGTCGACGGCGCCCAGCCCGGCGAGCGCCTGCGCCGCGATCTGCGCCGCCGCGTCCTCGGCGAGCAGGTCCTGCTCGATGATCACCAGCTTCGCACCGACCTCCTTCTCCAGCGCTTCCAGCAGGTCGCGGCGCCGTGCGACGACGGCTAGGCGTACGCCTTCGGACGCGAGAGCACTGGCGATGGCGCGGCCGATGCCCACGCTGGCGCCAGTGACGAGCGCAGTCTTCCCGGAAATCTGCAAATCCATTCAGGAAAAACCCAAAGCGAACCGCTACTTCTTCCCGAGCACGGGCGGGCGCCAGGCGAGCGGCAGCGGCCCGGGCGCGCGCAGCACGCGGATCATGCGCATCGCCGCCTCGCGGCCGTCGTAATACTTCGGCACTAGCACTGTCTCGGAAAAGCCGAGCGCCCGGTAGAAGCGCCGCGCCGCGGCGTTGTCGGCACGCAGCTCGAGGTGCACGCTCGCCATCCCGGCCGTGAGCGCGGATTCCAGCAGCCAATCGACCAGGCGCCGGCCGATGCCGCGGCGACGCTGCGCCGGCTGCACCGCGAGCAGCACCAGGTGCGCCCGCTCGTCGCCGAAATCCATGATCGCGAAGCCGGCGAGCGGCGGGCGGCTGCCGGCGACGTAGGTGGGCCGCGCCGAGGCGGCGAGCACCGCGGTCTCGCGGCGCCGCAGCGCGCGCTCGATGTGCGCCGGCCCGTAGCGCCAGCCCAGGCCCGACTCGATGAAGTCGCGCGACATTTCGGCGATCGCCTGCGCGTCTCCCGCCTCGGCGAGCCGGATCGTGACCGCGTTCAGCTCTTTCTTCACGCGGACGATTGTGCCACGGCCCGAACGGCCCGGATCGGAATTTTCGGGCGCGGTTCCTCGGGGTGCTGCGCGAATCGCCGCCGGAGTGTATGCTTTCCTGCTCGCCGCGAATCCCTAGCGAATCCCGAGCGCGCGATCGAGCGAGAGAGGGCCGGCGCCGCGGCCGACGAGGTACAGCAGGCACGCAGCCCAGGTGAGGTGCGTAGGCCATGCGTCCGGGTACACGAAGATCTGGATTACCGCCGTCATCCCGAGCAGGCCGAGGGCGGAAAGCCGCGTCGCGAGCCCGGCGAACAGAAGGATCGGCAGCACATGCTCGCCATACGCGGCGAGGTGCGCGGCGAGATCCGGCGGCAGCAGCGGCACCTTGTACTCCTCGCGGAAGAGCGTGTAGGCGTTCTCGTTCACCGTGAGCAGCCCTTCGACCTTGGTCCGCCCGGAAAGGAAAAAGACGGCGCCAACGCCGAATCGTGCGGCGAGCGCGAGCAGCGGGTGGCCAACCAATCCTTCCAGGGCGCTTGCAGCGGCGCTCCAGGCGCCCCGCCAGCCTTGCACGGGCACGACTCCTTGCGACGACATTGCGTTGTTCATTGCGGTTCCTCCGGTAAGTTTGCGAAAGCGCCGGCGACGAGCAGGCGCGCCACGAGCTGCGACAGATCGGTATCGGGTTCGGTGCGGAGTGCGGCTTCGGCGGCGGCGCCGAGCGGTTCACCGCGCCCGCATGCATCGAGCAGGACGCAGCCGCCCCGCGACAGCGGCGTCCAGCGCACCGCGCCGTCGGGCCGGGAAAGAAGCGCGCCCTCGCCGCGCCAGTCGATTTCGCCCGGCTCGGGCGCCTCGGCACGCTGCCGCGACCAGATGGAGTAGGCGGGCAGCTCGAACCAGGCCCAGCGCGCCGCCGCGTGCGGGCGAAGCCGACGCGCCGCGAGCCGCGCCGGATCCACGCCTGCCAGCGCGGCGGCATCCAGCGCCGCTTCGTCCCGCGCGACATGCGCTTCGCTCCAGAAGCGGTCCAGGCGCGCCACTGCGGGCAGGTAGGGGAGCTCGGCGGCCGGGGGAAACGAGGCGAGGAAGCCCTCGAAGCCCTCGCCATACAGCGCGAGCATCGGCTCTTGCGGGGGTTGGGCGCGTACGTATTGCGCGGCGGCGGCGCGGAACCATTCCTCGCCGACCAGGCGAGCCACCGCAGGGTAATTGGCCTGCAGAGCATCGACGCAGCCTTTCATCACGGTGTTGCGGTAGACGGCGAAGGCGGCCGGCATTTCGACCTGCGGCGCGATCAGCGCTCGCGCGAAGCCGTCCTGGAACTCGGCGAGGGACTGGCTCACGCGGCCCTCGCAATCGGACCTTGCAGCACCACCTGTGCTTTGGCGCGCTCAGCGAGAAGCTCCGGCCAGGGCGGCAGGTTGCCGTCGCGCTCGATCAGCGTTGCGCGCGGGCCAATGCGCGCGACCAGCCGTTCATGGAGCGCCCATACTTCGGGCGCGACCGGCGCGTCGTGCGTGTCCACCAGCAGCGTGGAGCCAGCGTCCTGCGCGTGCCCCGCAAGATGCACTTCCATGACGTGCTCGCCGGGAAAGGCGTCGATATAGGCTTCCGCCGACGCGCCGAGGTTGCGCGCGCTCACGAAGACGTTGTTGACGTCGAGGAGCAGGCCGCAGCCGGTGCGTCGCGCGAGCTCGGCGAGAAAATCGATCTCGTCCCACTCATGGCCTTCGAGCCGCAGGTAGTGCGAGGGATTCTCGATCGCGATGCGCCGGCCCAGCGCCTCCTGCGCGCGCGCCACGTTAGCTTCGATGCGCCGCAGCGCCGCGGTCGTACGCGGGAACGGAAGCAGGTCCGGGAAATAGGCGCCTCGCCAGCTCGACCAGGCAAGATGCTCCGAAACGAGTGCGGGTTCAAACCGGTGTACGAGTGCCGCGAGCCGCGCGAGGTGCGCGCCGTCCGGCTTGGCGTCCGCGGCAAGCGACAGCGCCACGCCGTGCAGCGAAAGCGGATGGCGCGCGCGGATCACCTCAAGCCAGGCGAGGCGCGGCCCGCCCGGCACCATGTAGTTCTCTGGATGGACCTCGAGCCACAGCCCGTCCGCCGGCGCGGCGAGCGCCTCGGCATAGTGCTCGGGCTTGAGCCCGAGACCTGCCGACGGCGTCGCGCGCGGGGTCATGCGTGCTCCTACGCCTTCGGCGTCAGCGAGCCGTTGCCCTTGGGCGTCTTGATCGACACGCAGGTGCCCTTGGCGACGTAAGTCCAGGCATTGCCCTGGTAGTCGGACTTGCTCGTGCCGGCGCAGCTCGTGCCGGGGCCGGCGGCGCAGTCGTTCTTGCCCGCCTTGGAAATGCCGTAGCACTTTTCCTTCTCGCCCTTGATCGAGGCGCCCTTGTCCTGGGCGAGGGCGGGCGTCGCGGCGAGCACGCCGGCGGCGAGCGCGGCGAGGGTGATTGCAGAGGTATGGCGCTTCATGCTGAAAACTCCTTTTTTCCGGTTGAAGTGGGGTGTAACGCCCCGTAAGTCGCGCCGACTCGGCAGGGCCTTACAGGCTCAAGCCCACACCGGATAGCCCAGCGCGGCGCGCGGCATCCCGCCATGGAGGTCGAGCATGCGCTCGCGCCAGGCGAAGAGGGGATCTTCGGGATCAAGCAGCCGGACCGGGGACACCGCGCGCGCCCACTGGAACTCGCCGAACAGAATGTAGTCGGCAAAGGCGGGCTGCATGCCGCACAGGAACGGCTGCGCGAGCAGGACCGGCCGCACGGGGTCGAGCGCCGTACGCAGCTCAAGCAATGCACCGCGCGACCCGGCGCCGAGCGACTCCAGGGTCTGCCCGAGTCTCCGCTCGCGCGTTTCCCGGAAGTAGGCCTGGTCCTTTGCGTGCAGGTGCCGGAAGAGGTCAGCGACGATGACGCGGAACACCGTGCCGTGCACGGCGCGCTCGCACCAGTGCTTGAAGAAGAAGGCCAGCGAGCGCGATTCCGCGCCTGCAAACAGCGGAGGGCGGTCGGGATAGGTCTCCTCGAGATAGACGGCGATCCTCCAGGAATCGTGCACCACGCGCCCGCCGTCGGTGATCACCGGCACCAGCCCCTGGCCCGAGAAGGCGATCGCCGCCTTTTCGGTGAAGCGCCATGGCACGGTTTCGGCCGCGAGCCCCTTGTGCGCAAGTGCCATGCGCACGCGCCAGCAGTTGGCGGAGAAAAGGCGCTGGTCCTCGGCGCCGGCAAGCTCCCAGTGGCGGATCGTCACGCCGCATCGGTCGACGCGGCGCGCGAACGCTTACAGGCCGCTAGGTTTCGTCACGGTCGCCGAGATTGCGCATGGCGCGGCGCAGGAAGGCGAGCCTGTCGCTCAGGCTCTGGCAGCCGCGGCAGATCAGCAGGTGCGCGTGCAGGCGCAGCTTCTCGTTGGCGGGCAACTCGCGGTCGAGCCCCTCCGAGATCATGCGCGCCGCCTCCTTGCAGGTCATCGTCATTTTCCGAACCAGTTCCTGTCGAGGCACAGCTGCAGCGCCATGCGCGCGCGGTGAAGGAGCACCCAGCAATGCGTCGGCGTCACCGACATCTCCTTACAGATTTCGTCGGTCTCCGACCCCAGGTGCTCGCGCATCATGAATACCTGCGCGGTCTTCCTGGGCAGCTTCTTCAGGCATTCCTCCAGCACCTCGTAGAACTGCCGCTGGCTGAGCGCGGCGTCCGGGTCGTTCCAGGCGGCCGGGTGCTCGACCCAGTGCCCGTTCGCCTCGAACAGCGCGTCGAACTCCGAGCCATCCCCCTCGAGGTCGCCGGAGATCGCCGTCTCGCGGCCCTGGCGGCGGATGGTGTCGACGATCTTGTGCTTGAGGATGCCGGTCAGCCAGGTGCGCAGGTTGGAGCGCCCGCCGAAGGACGACTCGCCGGCCAGCGCGGCGAGCAGCGTCTCCTGCACCACGTCCTCGACTGCGTCCCCGTCGCGCAGCTGCAGGCTCGCGTAGCGCACGAGGTAGGCGCGCTGCGATTCGACCTGGCGCCGGAAATCGCTCTGTGTAGTCACGTTCGGCGCAATTCTAGCAACACAGCGTCGGCGCCGAGGCGCATACCTTACAGGCGCCGGCGGCTGTAATGAAACGGCCTGCGCGGTGACTCATGGCGCGATTCGCAACCGAGGACGCGCAATGACATTGAAGGAAGAGCTGGACGCACGCCGAGCGGAGTTCATGCGTACCGCGCCGGCCGCACGAATCGAGGCCTACCAGCGCAGCGTGGACGAGCTGGCGGCCCGCGACCTGGTCGCCAAGGCGGTCAAGACCGGCGAGCGCGCGCCGGATTTCGAGCTGCGCAATGCGCGCGGCGAAGTGGTGAGGCTTTCGCGGCTGGTCGCCGGGGGCCCGGTCGTGCTGACGTTCTACCGCGGCGGCTGGTGCCCGTACTGCAACCTGCAGCTGCGCGCCTACCAGCGTGCGCTGCCCCTGTTCCGGGCTCTGGGCGCGGTGCTCGTCGCGGTCTCGCCCGAGGCGCCCGACCAGACCCTCTCCACGGCCCAGAAGAACGCGCTCGAGTTCGAGGTGCTCTCGGACGTGAACGGCGAGGCGGGCCGCGCGTTCCGGCTCTTCTTCGATCTCTCGGCAGAGCTGAGATCGTTCTACGTGGGCGGTGGCATCGACCTCTCCGAAAAGCACGCCGACGGCGAGTGGCGCCTGCCGGTGCCTGCGACCTACGTCATTGCCGCCGACGGCCGCGTCGCGCTCGCGTTCGTCGACCCGGAGTACCGCAACCGGCTGGAGCCGTCGCAGATCGTGCGCGCGCTCGAGACGCTGCGGCAGCCTGCCTGTAATGAAGTCGCGCAATCGCTGACGAATGGCGCGTACCGGCAAGGCGCCGGGGCAAGCGGAGGCAAGCCATGCTGAAGGGAAAGACTGTCCTGGTCACCGGCTCGACGAGCGGCATCGGGCTCGGCATCGCCGAAGCTTTTGCCCGCGCGGGCGCGAACATCGTCCTCAACGGCTTCGGCAAGCGCGACGAGCTCGAGCGCTTGCGCGGCCAGCTGGCCGAGACGCACAAGGTCAGCGTGCATTTCGACGGCGCCGACATGTCGCAGCCCGCCGCGATCGAAGCGATGATGAAGTCGGCGATCGCCGAGTTCGGCGCGCTCGACGTCGTGGTCAACAACGCCGGCATCCAGCACGTGGCTCCGGTCGACGAGTTTCCCGTGGAGAAGTGGGACGCGATCCTCGCCATCAACCTGAGCGCCGCATTCCACACCACGCGCCTGGCCCTGCCCGCCATGAAGAAGAAGGGCTGGGGCCGCATCATCAATGTCGCCTCGGCGCACGCGCTCGTCGCCTCGCCCTACAAGTCCGCCTACGTCGCCGCCAAGCACGGCATCGCCGGGCTGACCAAGACCGTGGCGCTGGAAGTGGCCGAAGCCGGCATCACCGCGAACGCCATCTGCCCCGGCTACGTGTGGACGCCGCTGGTCGAGAAGCAGATTCCCGACACCGCGAAGGCGCGCGGCCTGACCGAGGAGCAGGTGAAGAAGGACGTGCTGCTCGCGGCGCAGCCGACCAGGAAGTTCGTGGACGTGGGCGAGGTTGCGGCGCTCGCCACGTTCCTTGCCAGCGACGCCGCCGCTTCCATCACCGGGACCGTGCTGCCGATCGACGGCGGCTGGACCGCGCACTGACCTTCATTTCAACCAAGGAGACTGAAACCATGAAACGCACCACCATTGCAGCAATCGTCACGGGAATGTTTGCCATCGGAGCGCAGGCGGGCGAATGCCCGGCCGACAAGCGCGTCGCCGACGGGCAGGGCCAGAAGATGGTCAGCCACGGTCCGAAGGCCGTCACCGACACCGTCATCGCATCGACGGATCTCGGCGCCGAGAAGCTCGGCCTGAAGGAGCACATGTTCCGGGCGCGCAAGCTGGTCATCCAGTCCGGCGGCATCGTGCCCTGGCACAGCCACGACGAGCGCCCGGCGATGATCTACATCGTCAAGGGCGAGATTCTCGAGTATGCGAGCAACTGCTCTGCGCCGATCGTGCACAAGGCGGGCGACCTCGCACGCGAGGCAAAAGGCACGTCGCACTGGTGGCAGAACACGGGCAAGGCCACGGTCGAGCTCATCTCGGTGGACATCCTGCCGCCGCAGATGAAGAACGACAAGATGATGTAGCAGGCCGGACCCCCGGGGCCATGCGCAACTTCCTCATCGGGCTGGCAGCGTTCCTCACGCTGGTGGACCTGTTCGCGACGCAGGCGATCCTGCCTGCGCTCGCGCAGGCCTACGGCGTCAGCCCCGCCGCGATCGGCCTCGCAGTCAACGCCAGCACGCTCGGCATGGCCGTGGGCGCGCTGGCGGTCGCTTTCTTCAGCCGCCACATCGATCGGCGACTCGGGACGGTCGCCGCGCTCGCGCTGCTTTCGGTTCCCACTGCGCTGCTCGCTTCGGCCCCGGACCTCGCAAGCTTCGCCGCGCTGCGCATCGCGCAGGGCCTGTGCATGGCCACCGCGTTCGCGCTTACGTTGTCGTATCTGGCCGAGCGCTGCAGCGCCGCCGATTCCGCCGGTGCGTTTG
>JAYRND010000084.1:0-8496 GCA_041904885.1 Burkholderiales bacterium | reverse complement strand
GTCGATCACCTCGGGAACCAGCGCCTGGCCGAAGGAGATGGTGGCGCTCTTGAGGATGCCGCCGCAGTCGCGGCACGGCGGGTCGGCCTCGCCCGCGCGCACGCGGTCGAGCGCCTTCTGCATGGGCGCGGTCATGCCGCATTCCATGCACACGACCTTGCGCATGGTGCCGTGCACTTCGATCACCTTGTCCGGCGAATTGCCGGCCATCTGGTGCAGTTCGTCGATGTTCTGCGTGATCAGGGCGTGCAGCTTGCCTCTCTTTTCAAGAGCCGCAAGGGCGAGGTGTCCCGCGTTCGGCTTCGCCGTCCACGCGATGTGGTCCATGCGCGCCTTCCAGGAAGCCTTGCGCACTTCGGGATCGGACATGTAGTAGTGGATGTTGGAGAGCTTCTCCGCCATCGGGTTCTTCGTCCACACGCCCTGCGGCCCGCGGAAGTCCGGGATCCCCGAATCCGTGGAGATGCCGGCGCCGGTGAGTACGACGATGCGCTCGGCCTCCTCGACCCAGCCGCGCACCTGTCCGGCCCTCGATTTCATGCGACGCGTTGCGCGAGCAATGACCGCGCCTCATCGGCGCGGCCCGCCTTGACGTACGCCGCCGCGAGGGTCTTGACCACCAGGTCGCGCTGCGCCCGGCTGCCGCCGATGCGCACGGTCTCGGGCAACGCCTTGCCGAGCAGGTCCGCCGCTTTCCGCCAGTCGCCCGCGCCGTAGGCAGCGAGCCCCTCGGCGATCAGCGGCACCACCGCGCCCGCGGGCGCGCGCCCTGCGGCGACGCGCTCGCGCAGCTCGGCGGCGAGGCGGGCCAGCCCTTCGCCATCGCCGCTGGCGACACAGGCAAAGGCGGCATGCACGTCCACGAAGGCGATGCCGGGCTTGGGAAAGTTGTCCTTCACGTAGCCCTGCACTTCGCGCCAGGA
Source organism: Burkholderiales bacterium (assembly GCA_041904885.1). Lineage (GTDB taxonomy): Bacteria > Pseudomonadota > Gammaproteobacteria > Burkholderiales > SG8-39 > RBG-16-66-20. Next base: position 7,573 of record JAYRND010000084.1, on the reverse strand, counting down.
CGCCGGGTCGCGGCGCTCGCCGGCGATTTCCGCGCGCCAGAGGAAGGACACCGCATCGGTCACCACGTTGAGCGGCGGGCCCCAGGAACCGCCGGGGTGCACGGCGGCGCGATACGCGCTCCAGGCTTCTTGCGTGCGCCCCAGCGCGAGCGCGAACAGCGCCACGTGCCAGGAGAGGTGGCAATGCATGAGGCCCCTGCGCTCGTAGCCCGGCATCCAGCCAGCGAGGTATTCGGCGCCCGCCTGCGGCTCGCCGCACTCGTAGAGCACGTGCGCCTTGATGTGGGCGCCATGCGCGCTCGCAGGGTTCGCCGCCATGCTGCGCTCGATCAATTCGCGCGCCTCGGCGAGCCTGCCGTCCTCGCAGGCGGCGAAAGCCAGCATGCTCTCGAACCACCAGTCGGTGCCATAGGCAGGCGCGAGTCCGTGCAGAAAGTCGTAGAGCTCCGGCTCGCGCCCCTGCCGGCCGCTGAAGCCGATGAGGCCGAACACGCCGGTGGCCGGCGAGAGCGCCAGAGCGTCGCGCGGATGCTCCTGCATGTGCTCGCGCGTGGCGGCCATCGCTTCGACGGGCTTGCCTTCGATGGCGAGCGCGAGCGCGTTGACGTGCCCCTGCTCCCGCGCGCTGGCGCGTGCCGCGAGCTCCCTCGCGCGGGCGGCGGCCGCCCGTGCCTCGGGCACCTTCGCCTCCACGAACAGCGCCCTCGCGAGCGCGGCGTGCGCGAGAGCGAAGGAGGGATCGGCCTCGATGGCGCGCTCGAGGTGGTCGCGGGGGCCGGCCATGGCGCCCAGGATGCCGTCTACGCCCGCCACGTAGGCGTCGCGCGAGAGCGCCGATGACGTGGAAAGCGGCAGTCCGTAGCGGTCTTCCTTCATCGCGGCCATAGTCTAAACTGCGCCCCGGGAGGAAGACACCATGAGGTTCCTTGCCGTCGCCGCCATCGCGCTGCTCGCCGCCTGTGCGAGCGAGCCGGTCGATCCCAGCGCGGCCTGCGCCGCGCTGAAAGCTCCCATCCCCGCCTCTGCCATCGGCCTGCCCAGCGGCGGCGCCAGCATCGAGTCGGCGACGCTGGTCGCGCCGAGCGCGCTGACCGTGCGGCCCAAGCCGCCGTTCTCGCCGCCGCCGCCCGAGGTCGCGATCGCGCCCGCGCTTCCCGAGCACTGCCAGGTGATCGGCGCCATTGCGCCGGTCGATCCGAAGGCGCCGCCCATCCGCTTCCAGGTCAACCTGCCCACCGATTGGAACGGCAGGTCGCTGCAGTACGGCGGCGGCGGTTTCAACGGCGTCCTGATCAATGGCCTCGCGCTCACGCCCTCGGCGAGGCCGGACCGGCCGGGACCGCTCGCGCGCGGCTACGTCACCTACGGCACCGACTCTGGCCACCAGAACGCGCCCGGCGTGCCGCTGCAGGCGTTCGCGCTGAACGACGAGGCGCTCGTCAACTTCGCGCACGCCTCCTACAAGAAGGTGCGCGATGCAGCGGTCGAATTGATGAAGCGCCGCTACGGCGAAGGCCCGAAGAAGCTCTATTTCTTCGGCAGCTCCGAGGGCGGCCGCGAGGGCCTCACCATGGCGCAGCGCTACCCCGCGGACTTCGACGGCATCTTCAGCCGCGTGCCGGTGATCAACTGGGTCGCGCTGCAGGCCGCCGGTACCCGCATCGGCGTGGCGCAGTTCGGCGAAGGCTGGCTGTCGCCGGACAAGGTGAAGCTGGTGCACGACGCCGTCCTGACTGCCTGCGACGCGCGCGACGGGCTCGCCGACGGCATCGTGAGCGACTACGAGGGCTGCCTGCAGGCGTTCGACGCGACGAAAATGCGCTGCGCGCCCGGTACGAGCGCCGGCTGCCTGACGGAGGCACAGCTCAAGGCGGTGCTGGCGATCCAGTCGCCGCTGATGCTGAGCTACGCGCTGGCGAACGGCGTGCGCGGCTACCCCGCCTACGGGCGCGGCGGGGAAAACCTGCCCGGCAGCGGCCCGGTCGGCGGCTGGCCGAGCTGGCAGACCAGCCCGAAGCCGCCGGTCGTGCCCGCGGGACCGGCGGACAGCCGCGCCTGGCTCTACGGCAGCGGCGCGATCCAGTATTTCATCGCGCGCGACGCGAAGTACGACCCGCGGCGCTTCCATCCCGAGGACTTCACCGCGCGCATGCGCGAAGTGTCGGCGCTGATGGATTCGACCGACCCGCGGCTGATCGCCTTCGCCGCGCGCGGCGGCAAGCTCATCATCAGCGAGCACATGGCCGACTACGCGCAGAGCCCGTACGCGGGCATCGCGTACTACAAGTCGGTGGTGGCGGCCATGGGGCAGCCGGCTGCGGACCTCTTCCTGCGGCTCTATGTCACGCCGGGCGCCGACCACGTGGGCATGGGCGCACCCGCGTCGGTGGACATGGTCGAGGTCCTCAGCGATTGGGTCGAGCGCGGCATCGCGCCCGGCGAGCTGGTGCAGACGCGGCACGAGCTGCAGCCGCCCTTCCCGGTGCTCGCCGAGCGGCCGATGTGCCTCTATCCCGCCTACCCGCACTACCGCGGCGGCGACGCCGCCAAGGCCTCCAGCTTCGAGTGCCGGCAGTGACGGGCCTCGCGCTTCGGGTCGGCGATCTGACGGTCCACCGTCTCGGGTTCGGCGCGATGCGCGTCTGCGGGCCGAGCGTCTGGGGGCCGCCCAAGGACCGAGCATCCGCGCACCGAGTCTTCCGGCGCGCGATCGAGCTGGGCGTGAATTTCTTCGACACGGCCGACAGCTACGGGCCGCACGTGGACGAAGAGCTGATCGCCGAGGCGCTGCATCCCTACCCGCAGGATCTCGTCATCGCCACCAAGGGCGGCCTGCTTCGCCCGCGTCCCGGCGCCTGGGACCCCGACGGAAGGCCCGAGCACCTCAGGCGCGCGCTGGACGGGAGCCTGAAGCGCCTCAAGCTGGAGCGCATCGACCTCTACCAACTGCACGCGCCCGATCCCAAGGTGCCCTTCGCGGATTCCGTGGGCGCGCTCGCCGAAGGCCAGCGCGCCGGCAAGATTCGCCACATCGGCGTATCGAACGTCAGCGTGAAGCAGCTGGAGGAAGCGCGCCGCGTCTGCCCCATCGTCTCGGTGCAGAACGAGTACAACCTCGGGGATCGCTCGTCCGAGAACGTGCTGAAAGCCTGCGAGAAGCTGGGAATTGCCTTTCTGCCGTGGTATCCGCTCGGCGCAGGAAATGTTTTGACTTCCCGTTCCGTGCAAAAACTCTCGAAAAAAATCAATGCAAAACCGTCTCAGATCGCCATCGCCTGGCTGCTGGCCAAGTCTCCAGTGATGCTGCCGATCCCCGGCACGGCGTCGATCCCGCACCTGGAGGACAACGTCGCGGCGGCGCAATTGAAACTCTCCGCCGAGGACTTCGCCTCGCTGAGTTGATCAGCCGCGCTCGCGCGCGACCGCCTCCTCCAGCAGCCTGCGGTAGCGGACCAGCGCAGCGTCGATCCCCAGCGGGAGCATCGGCGCGCCGGGCGTCCGGCGGATCGACTCGTGCTGGGCGGTGATCATGTCGCGGTCTTCGTTGAAGGCCGTGATGAGGCTCTGGTAGATCCATTCGGTGACCGCGGCGTCGCCGGCGTCGGCGCGGTGCGACTGCTGGAAGAAGTAATGCGTCGTGCCGTCGGTCTCGGGCGTGAGCGTCTGGCAGCTGTGCAGCAGCACCGAGTTCGACGGGTCGGCCTCCGCCTGCCCGGCCGGCTTGCCGCCCGAGCTCATCAGCAGCGTGCCCGGAAACAGGAAGTCGTAAACGAACCAGCGGTCCACCGGGCCGCCGAACTTGCGGATGTTCTGGTAGAAGGGCGGCGCCGGCACAGCCGGCACCCGGCGAGAGACCCGCACACCCCGCTCCAGTACCTCGATCTCCGGCCGCGCTTGCGCGATTGCCGTTGAGCCTCCCAGCGTCTTCTCATGCACGTAGGACAGGTGCGAGAAATCCAGCAGGTTGTCGCAGATCAGCAGGTAGGGCGTGTCGTAGTGCAGGTAGCCGGGCCGGTTGCGCCAGTCCGGGTGATCGTTGGAGAAGTTGTCCGGCAGCAGGCGCTCGTCGGCCCGGGCCGGATCGCCCATCCACACGAATACCCATTTGTGGCGGGCGACGACCGGATAGGTCTTCACCTTCGCCTGCGGCGGGATGCGGTCCATGCCCGGCGCATCCACGCAGCGTCCCTCCGTGTCGAACTTGAGGCCGTGGTAGCCGCAGCGCACCCCGTCGCCCTCGTTGCGCCCCTTCGACAGCGGCGCGTGCCGATGGCAGCAGCGATCCTCCATCGCCACGTAGACCCCGTCAGAGGTGCGGAACACGAGGATCGGCTCATTCAGCACGGTGCGGGCGAACAATCCACCCGCCGGGATCTCGTGTTCCCAGGCAATGACATACCAGCAGTTGCGCAGCATCATGCCGCGTCCCTCCGCGCCGCCGGACGGTATGCCGACGGCGACTTGCCGGTCCAGCGCCGGAAGGCACGCGTGAACGCGCTCTGGCCGGAGAAACCGAGCAGGAAAGTGATCTCGGTGAGCGATTTGCGCGGGTCCTCGACGTAGCGCAGGGCGAGGTCGCGGCGCGTGTCGTCGACGAGCTGCTGGTAGGTGAGGTCGGCCTCCGCGAGCTTGCGCTGCAGCGTGCGGCGGCTCATGTGCAGGACCTTGGCGACCTCGCCTTCGGGCGATTCTCCCGAAGCGAGCCGCTCGAGCAGCACCGCCTTGCAGCGCGCGGCGACGTTCGTGCGGTCGAGCTCGGCGAGCTGCTGCGTCAGGATGGTGTCCAGCGCTGCCGCAAGCTGGCGGTTGGCGATGGGCAGCGCCTCGTCGGCGTCGCGCCGCGACAGCAGGAAAGAATCGCGACCGGCGCCGAATTCGACGCGGCCGCCGAAGAAATGCTCCCAGGGCGCGGCGTCCGCCGGCCTCGCGCGGCGCAGGGTGACTTCCAGCGGACGCAGCGAAGCGCCGTAGTTCATGCGGCACATGTCCACCAGGATCGAAAACGCGAAATCCACGCCGGGCGCCGCGATTTCGACGTCCCTGCGACGGTGGTCGAACATCAGCCGCAGGCCTCTTGCCGATTCCTCCAGCCGGAAAGTCGCCTTTTCCGTGAGGAGCCGGTTAAAGCGCTCCATGCGCCGCAGTGCCGTGCGCAGAGTGGAGCTCGCCAACCAGGCGTGGCCGAGCGCGCCGAGATTGGAGGGGTGCCAGCAGCGCGCGGCGCGCAGCGCAAAAGCGGGATCGGCGACGCGCTCGGCCGCCGCCTTGCACGCCTGATCCACGGCAGCAGTCGGCAGCCGCGCGGCCGGGTCGCGGAACAGCGCCGGATCGTAGCCGCCCTCGCGCACGAACCGCACGGCATCGATGCCGTGCAGCTCCAGGAGGCGCATGAAGATCTGCCCGGTCGTTGCCAGCAAGGTTTCTGTCGCCACCGGACGATTATGGCATCGCCGGACAAGCGCATGGCGCGCCGGGGCAAGTGCGTTTCGCCCCTCCCCGGGATAGTGGCCGCATCGCCACTTTCCGATTGGTAGACATCCCATGACGCAGTACACCAAGCGCTTCACGCTTGCCCGCACGCGCACGGCGCAGGGCGCGATCGCGGACGCGAGCGGCTGGACCGGCTGCTGGCCCTTTCGCCGGCGGGTCAGCTACCACGTGGGCGTCAATTGCGATTCGATCGTACTGAGCGACGGCCAGATCTATGTCTACCGCCGCGGCTGGACGATCGCGGTCGCCGAGGCCCGACAGGCGCCGCACTGCGGCTGGTCGGCGCTCCTCCATCCCCGCCATGCCGCCAAGGGCTCGCCGTGGGCGTCGTGAAGTTCCGAGTTACGCGGGCACGCCCCTCTCTGCTCGCAGGGATCGTCGAAGTGGAGGGCCGCACGGGACTCTGGCCGCTACAGAGGCCGGTGCACTACAGAGTCGGCGCCAATTGCGACTCCATACGGACCGAGGGCGGCAAGCTGATCGTCCTGTTGGGGACCAGCGTGATCGCCGAAGCGAAATACGCTGCCCGCCCGACGCCAGCCGCTAGTGACCTGCAGTGGGAGAACCTGCTCCAGCCTCGAGACCGGCATGGGCGCTAGCAGCCGCTGGGACAGCTTCGAATACCGGGTTCTCCCCGGAGGACCGGGCGAGGACCGGCTGGAGCTGCACGTGCTGGTTCGCGCCTACCGGGATTGCTGGATCGCGCTGCACGCGGCGGAGCCGCGCGGTCGGCACTGGTTCACCAGCCTGGGGATCGCAATCGACTTCTCCGCAGGCGGCGACGCGGCCTAGCCAGGCAGGAATCTTGCCGTGCGCAACCGGATTTCCCGCATGTCGTCGCCGCGCAGCTCGCGCAGCGCATAGCCGGCGAAATCGTCGGCCACTTCCTTGCGCCAGTAGAGGTCCATGTCGGTGTTGTCCATGGGCTTGGCGCGGTTGGCGACGAGTTCGCTCGCCTCGGCAATGACTTCGTCGGTGAGCCGCTTGCCTTGCAGGAATGCCGAAGCCTTCTCTACGAGGAACGGCCTCGAGGCTACGGCGCCCAACGCCACTCTCGCTTCTTCAATCGTTTCTCCTGAAAACTTCAAGGCAACCGCGACACCCAGGATCGGGAAATCGAACGAGCCGCGCCGGCGCAGCTTCCAGTAGGTGCTCTTCCAGCCGCCCGGCGCCTTGACCGCGGTCAGGATCTCATCGGGCCTGCGCGAGAGGTACTCGATGCCGTCGTTCTTGTAGAGGGCTTCGACCGGGATCCACCGCTCGCCGGCCGCGCCTTCAAGCTTTACTTGCGCGCCCAGGGCGATCAAGGCCGGTGCCGTATCCGTCGAAGAAACCGCGACGCAGCGCTTGCTGGCGGTCGCCACCCAGCAGGTCTGGCCGTCCTTCTTCAGGCAGAAATCGATCGCCTGGCGCCACTCGTAGTTCTGGTTGTAGTAGGTGCAGCGCGTGTCCAGGCACAGGTTGCCGCCCAGCGTGCCCATGTTGCGCAGGTGCGGTGTCGCGATCTGCGCCGCGGCATGGCGTAGAGCCGCGGGGGTTTTTTCGTTTCGAACGATGTCAGTGAGCGATAGACAGGAGCCGAACACGATCCCGCTTCCGTTCGAAACGCTTTTCAGATCCTGAATCTGCCGCAAGGACACCAGACATTTCGGCGTCTGGTGCCTTCGCTTCATGTTCGGCAGCAGGTCGGTACCGCCGGCGACGAGCATCGCCTGCGGCCCTTCGCCGGCGAGGATCTTCGCCGCCTCCGCCACAGAGCGGGGCGCGCGGTACTCGAACCACGGCAGGCGCATCATGCGGCCACCTTGCTGCGCTGGGGCCTGCCCTCCGCGCTTTTCAGCTCGTTGCCGTCGCCGCCCTCCCAGGGAGGCAGCACGAAGGTGGGCGCCGGGTAAGGCACCGCGGGAAAATGTTCCGGCCCCACTCTTGGATTTTTTCCGGAGTTTTTCAATTCAAGGGCCCGCAACACTTTGTCCGGCGTGACCGGGATTTCATCGACGCGCACGCCCACCGCGTCGTAGACCGCGTTCGCGAGCGCCGGCATCACCGGCAGCAGCGGCCCCTGGCCGGCTTCCTTCGCGCC
>JAYRND010000083.1:0-10500 GCA_041904885.1 Burkholderiales bacterium | reverse complement strand
CCCCCCACCCGCGCCCCCCCGCGCTCGAAATGGGCCGTCGCCTCGGCGTAACGCCCTTCCCAACGGAACAGGCGCCCGAGGTTGCCCAGGCTCGTCGCAACCGCGGGGTGCGCGGGGCCGAGCGCGCGCTCGTAGACGCGGAGGGCTCGCAGGTACAGCGACTCGGCCTCGATGTAGCGCGCGAGCGCACGATTCGCCGACGCGAGGTCGCTCAGCGTGTCAGCGAGACGCGCGTCGCTTTCGCCGAAGGCCTCGGCCTCCTGCAGCGCGTCCTGCAGCCGCGCGACCGCGGCGCGATAGCTGCCTTCGTCGAAATAGGCGTTGCCGGCATCACGGTGCGCCTTCCACTCGGCTTCGCCGGCATGCGCGCCGAGGCAAAGCAGCGCCGCGATGGCGAGGATCCCGATGCGCGCCATGCCGCGGGTCACAGGTCAACGGCCTGGCCGGCCGATGGGACCGCCGCCCGCCAGCCGAGGCGCTCGACGATCGCGTTCTTCAGCGCTTCGGCCGCCATCGGCTCGCCGTGCACGACCCAGGTCTGCGCGGGCGGGCGCCGGAACTTCCCCAGCCAGCCGAGCAGCGCGTCGCGGTCGGCGTGCGCCGACAGGCCGTTGATCGTGAACACCTTCGCGCGCACCGCGTAGGGCTCGCGGAAGATGCGCACGCTCTTCGCGCCGTCGACGATGCGCCGGCCCAGGGTGCTCGCGGCCTGGAAGCCGACGAACACGATCGCGCATTCGGGCCGCGAGATGTTGTAGCGCAGGTGGTGGCGGATGCGCCCGCCCTCGCACATGCCGCTCGCCGAGATGATGATCGCGCCCGCGCGGACCGAGTTGATCCGCATCGACTCCTCGAGCGACTCGGTGAAGCGCACGCGGTCCAGGTCGGGCGCCTTGGCGTGGCGCAGCGTGATTCGCGTCGCGGCCATCGCCATGGGGGAATCCACGTACACGTCGGCGGCCGGGATCCGCCCCTGCCGGCGCAGCTCGGCGAGGTAGTAGAGGATCTCCTGGGTGCGGCCCACGGCGAAGGAAGGGATCACCACGTTGCCGCGCTTGCTGGCCAGCGTGTCGTTGATCGCGAAGGCGAGCTCGTCCAGCGTCTGCACCAGGCTCTTGTGGTTGCGGTCGCCGTAGGTCGATTCGACCATCAGCACGTCGGCCTCCGCGATCGCCGTCGGGTCCTCGACGATCGGCCGCCCGGGCTGGCCGAGGTCGCCCGAAAAGACGAGCTTCCTGCCGCCGGCGAAGACCTCGAGGATTGCCGAGCCGAGGATGTGTCCCGCGTCCCGGCATACGCAGCGCACGCCTTCGTTCGGCTGGAAGGGCACGCCGTATTCGGCCTGCCGCAGCAGGCCGAGCGCCGCCTGCGCGTCGGCGAGCGTGTAGAGCGGCGCGCCGCCCTCCCGCTCCGCCTCCTTCTCCTGCAGGTGCGCGCTGTCGGGCAGCATGACGCCCAGCAGCTCGCAGGTGGCGGCGGTCGCGTAGATGGGACCGCGGAATCCCTGCGCGGCGAGCCGCGGCAGCAGGCCCGAATGGTCGATGTGCGCGTGCGAGAGGAGGACGAAGGCGATGTCCTTCGGCTGAAACGAGAAGCGCCGGTTCTTCCGCTCCGCGCCCATGCCCTGGAACATCCCGCAGTCGACGAGAAACTTCACCGCCCCCGTGTCGACCAGGGTGCAGGATCCGGTCACCTCGCCCGCCGCGCCGAGGAAGGCCAGCTTCACGCCTGGGGGCCGGCGAGCTTGTCGCCCGTGACCATCGCCTTCACCAGGTTCTCGCCGTGCACGACGCTCGCGACGACCGCGCCGGCGACGTGCAGCAGCACGAGCAGCAGCGTGGCGCTGGACAGCCCCTCGTGCAGTTCCTTCCAGAACCTTTCCGCGGGAGTCCTGCGGCGCTTGACCCGTTTGGCGCCGGGCTCCGCCGCTTGCGCGGCCGCTGGGGCGGGGCTGGCCTGCGCCAGCGGTCCATGACCCTGCGCGCCGTAGGTTTCGAGGCCCGTCCACGAGGTCAGCGCCAGCATGACCAGGAGAATCACGATCATCCAGCCGCCGGCCGGATTGTGGCCGAGGTAGTGCGCGGGACGCCCCCTCGCGAAGGTCTTCAGGTACTCCAGCGTGACGCGCGGCCCGCGCAGGAAGCTGGCAAAGCGCGCGTGGCGCGTGCCGACCAGGCCCCAGAGGACACGGAACGCGACCACGGCCAGCACGCCGTAGCCTGCGTAGGCGTGAACGCCCCAATCCCACTCTCCGCTCGCATACGCCAGGCCAAACAGCGCCACCAGCAACCAGTGTCCGATGCGCACCGCGGGATCCCAGACCCGGATGCGGCCGCCGCTCATCGGCTCAGCCGGTAGTGGCTGCGGTTCAGGTACTCGGTGATGTCCTCGAGGTCCTCGATGGTAAAGCGCCGGCCGGTGCTGGCGGCGCGCTGCGCCACCTCGAGCCGCAGCTGCGCCATGGTCTTGACGAGCGAGCGCGACGGGTCGCGCTTGTGGATGCGCTCGTAGTGGCAGGCGAGGCATTGCGTGTCGTACAGCTCCTTGCCGCGCTGCGCGTCCTGCGCGGCCGCAGGCAGCGCGAGCAGCGCGAGGAAAAGGAAGGCGGCCCTCATTGGTCCACCTCCCTCGCGCTGCGGTTCAGGAAGCAGGTAAAGGCGCTGGAAGCCGCCGCGAACGCCCAGCACAGGAAGAAGCCGATGGAGTAGACCGCCATCCTGCTCAGCTGCGTGGGCTCGCCGAAGAGGTACAGCTCCTGCGGGTCGAACACCGTGAAGAAGAGAACCTCGCCGATGCCGCCGACGATGAACGACGGCCAGAGCACGAGGATCGCATTCTTCATACGCCCTCCTTCACGATGCGCCACTCCGCGCGCGGATCCTCGAGGACCAGGCGCCAGTGCCCGGGCGGCAGCGGGCCCAGGTTCGCTTCATAGCGGCCCTCCGCGGTGCGCGCAAGGCGCAGGCGCTGGTCCAGCCCTGCGCGGGTCGGGTGGACGAACTGGACGAAAAGGAATTCCGGCGCGGCGCCTTGCAGGCTGACGCGAACCGACGCCTGCGTACGCTCGACGCGGGCCACGATCCCCAGCCTCTCCGCGGCCTGCTCGCGCTTGAGCACCGTGTTGATCGCGAGGCCACGCTTGTAGTAGTCGTCGGCCACCAGCCCGTCGGCGCTGGCGAACGCGACCCAGGTGGTGAAGGCGCCGGCAACGACCACGGCGGCGGGGCCGGACATGAGGATCCAGGGCCAGGGTTCTCGATACCAGGGTTTCATGGCGTCACCTCACGATGAATGCCGATTTTTCCGTGACCGCGACGCTCTCGTCGTCGAGCGCGCGGACGCTGAACTCGATCCGGTGCGTGCCCGCCGGCACCATCGCCGGATTGGCGCGCACGCGCACGGGGACCATGCGGCTTTCTGTCGGCGCGAGGCGCACGCGCGCCTCGGTAGCAAGCTGCAGCGTCGGTAGCCCGGCTACTGCGATCTCGACCTCGCGCGGGCTCTCGGTCGTGTTCATCATCTGCAGGCGGTAGACGTTCTCCACCAGGCCTCCCTCGGCCTCGCGCGCGAGCGCCCCGCGGTCGCGGATCACATCCACCTTCAGGGGCACGCGCAGGTAGAGGCTCCCGGCCGCGGCGAGCGCGATGACGGCCAGGATCGCGGAGTACACGAGCACCCGGGGGCGCAGCACGCGGGTCTTGCCCCCTTCCATCGCATGCGTGGTCGAGTAGCGGATCAGTCCCTTGGGCCGGCCCACCCGCTCCATCACCTGGTCGCAGCCGTCGATGCAGGCGGCGCAGCCGATGCACTGGTATTGCAGCCCGTTGCGGATGTCGATGCCGGTCGGGCAGACCTGCACGCAGATGTTGCAGTCCACGCAGTCGCCCTTGGTCGCGGCTTTGCTGGACAGCTTTCCTCTGGGCTCGCCGCGTGCGCCATCGTAGGTGATGATCAGGGTGTCCTTGTCGAACATCGCGCTCTGGAAGCGCGCGTAGGGGCACATGTAGATGCAGACCTGCTCGCGCATCCAGCCGGCGTTGCCGTAGGTGGCGAAGCCGTAGAAGAGGATCCAGAACGTCTCCCACGGCCCCGTATTGAGCGCCATCACTTCGCCGGTCAGCTCGCGGATCGGCGTCACGTAGCCGACGAATGTGAAGCCCGTCCAGAGCGCAAGCAGGGCCCACACGAGGTGCTTCGAGCCTTTCAGGAAGAACTTCCTGGCCGAGAGCCTCTCCGCGTCCAGCCGGATGCGCGCGTTCCTGTCGCCCTCGATCTTGCGCTCGATCCACAGGAAGATCTCGGTGTAGACGGTCTGCGGGCAGGCGTAGCCGCACCACAGGCGCCCGGCCACCGCGGTGAAGAGGAACAGCGACAGCGCGGCGAGGATCAGCAGGACCGTGAGGTAGATGACGTCCTGCGGCCAGAACACCAGGCCGAAGATGTAGAACTTGCGGTGGACGATGTCGAAGAGGACCGCCTGCCGCTCGTTCCAGGGCAGCCAGGGCAGCCCGTAGAACACCAGCTGGGTGGCCCAGACCAGCAGCCAGCGCCAGGTCGCGAACCAGCCGTGCACCGCGCGCGGGTGGATGGCTTTGCGGACCTCGTAGAGGGATTGCTCTACGACATCGGCTTTCATCTCCGCAATTCTATTTCCGCGACAGCGAGTAGACGTAGGCCGTCAGCAGCTGGATCTTGGCGGGCGACAGGATGTCCTTGTGGGCGGGCATCTGGTTGATGCGGCCCTTGGTGACCTGCGTGGTGATCGCCTCCTCGCCCGAGCCGTGCAGCCAGATCTTGTCCGTCAGGTTGGGCGCGCCCACGGCCGGATTGCCCTTGCCCTCGGCGCCGTGGCAGGCGACGCAGGTCTGCGCGTACTTTTCCTTGCCGCGCGCCGCGCGGATCGAATCGTGCGCGCTGCCGGACAGGGACAGCACGTAGTGCGCCATGTCCTTGACGCCCTGCTCGCCCAGCACCGGCCCGAACGGAGGCATCGCGCCCGTGCGGCCGTCGGTAATGCTCGCCTTGATGGCATCGGGCGCGCCGCCCCAGAGCCAGTCGCCGTCGGTGAGGTTGGGAAAGCCGCGGCTGCCGCCGCCGTCCGAAGCGTGGCACTGCGCGCAGTTGTTGAGGAACAGCTTCTGGCCAATCGCCAGCGCCTCGGGGTTCTTCGACAACGCCTCCACGTCGAGCGCGGCGAACTTGTCGTAGAGCGGCCCGTAGGCCTTCTGCGCCTGGTCGTTCTCCTCCTTCAGCTGCGTCAGCTGGCTCCAGCCGAGCGTACCCGCGTAGCTGCCGAGGCCCGGGTACAGCACGAGATAGGCGATGCCCCAGACAATGGTCAGGTAGAACATCCACATCCACCAGGCCGGCAGCGGATGGTTGTACTCCTTCACGTCCTCGTCCCAGACGTGGCCGGAGGTCTCCGTGCCCGAAGTCCTCTGCGTGCTCTGCTGCCAGAGCAGCACCGCGCAGGCGAGGATCGAGACGACCGTGATGATGCCGATGTACAGGTCCCAGAACCCGGATGTGAATTGGCTCATGAGCCGTTGTCCTCGAGGATGCTTCTGCCCTTTTGCTCCATGTCCCGGCGATGCCCGGGCCAATAGGCCCAGACCACGATGCCGAGGAAGCCGGCAAGAGAAACCAGCGTGACCGCGATGCGCAGTGTGTTGATGTCCATGTTCCGCATCTTCCCTAGTTGGCCTTGCTCTTCAGCGCCGTGCCGAGCACCTGCAGGTAGGCGATGAGCGCGTCCATCTCGCTCTTGCCCTGCAGCTCCGCCCTTGCGCCCTTGATGTCCTCATCGGTGTAGGGGACGCCCACCAGCCGCAGGGCGCGCAGCTTCGCCTCGACGTCGGCGGCGTTGGCAGGCGACTGCGCGAGCCAGGGATAGCCCGGCATGTTCGATTCGGGCACCACGGCGCGCGGGTTCGCCAGGTGGATCCGGTGCCACTCGTCCGAGTAGCGGCCGCCGACGCGGTGCAGGTCCGGCCCGGTGCGCTTGGAGCCCCACTGGAACGGATGGTCGTAGACGAACTCGCCCGCGGTCGAGTAGTGGCCGTAGCGCTCCACCTCGGCGCGGAACGGCCGCACCATCTGCGAATGGCAGTTGTAGCAGCCCTCGCGGATGTAGACGTCGCGCCCCGTGAGCTGCAGGGCGCTGTAGGGCTTCAGGCCCGCCACCGGCTCGGTGACGCTCTTCATGAAGGACAGAGGGACGATCTCCACCAGCCCCCCCACCGCCACGGTAAGGACGACCAGGACGATCAGCAGCGCCTGGTTTCTTTCGATCAGATCGTGGGTGATTTTCATGCGTGCGCCGGTGCGGGGATGGAGGCTTCGAAGGTCCTGCCCTCAAGGATGGTCTTGAACACGTTGTAGGCCATGATCAGCATGCCGCCGAGGTAGAGCACGCCGCCCAGCAGGCGGATCGCGTAGAACGGGTAGGTCGCCTTGACGCTCTCGACGAAGGTGTAGGTCAGGGTGCCGTCGGCGCCGACCGCGCGCCACATCAATCCCTGCATGACCCCGGCGATCCACATCGCCGCGATGTAGAGCACGATGCCCACGGTCGCCACCCAGAAGTGCACGTTGATCAGGCGCACGCTCCACATCTCGCTGCGGCCGAAGAGCTTCGGGATGAGGAAGTAGATCGAGCCCATCGACACCAGGCCGACCCAGCCGAGGGCGCCCGAGTGCACGTGGCCGACCGTCCAGTCGGTGTAGTGCGACAGCGCGTTCACGGTCTTGATCGACATCATCGGCCCCTCGAAGGTCGACATGCCGTAGAACGACAGCGAAACGATGAGGAACTTGAGGATCGGGTCCTCGCGCAGCTTGTGCCAGGCCCCGCTGAGCGTCATGATGCCGTTGATCATGCCGCCCCAGGAGGGCGCGAGCAGGATCACCGAGAACACCATGCCCAGCGACTGCGCCCACTCGGGCAGCGCGGTGTAGTGCAGGTGGTGCGGGCCGGCCCACATGTAGGTGAAGATCAGCGCCCAGAAGTGCACCACCGACAGCCGGTACGAGTAGACCGGCCGGTTGGCCTGCTTGGGGATGAAGTAGTACATCATGCCGAGGAAGCCGGCGGTGAGGAAGAAGCCGACGGCGTTATGGCCGTACCACCACTGCACCATCGCGTCCTGCGCGCCGGCATACGCCGAGTACGACTTCCAGAATGTCACGGGCACCGCCGCGCTGTTGACCAGGTGCAGGATCGCCACCGTCAGGATAAAGGCGCCGAAGAACCAGTTGGCGACGTAAATGTGCTGGACTTTCCGCTTGAACAGGGTCCCGAAGAACACGACCGCGTAAGCGACCCAGACCAGCGTGATCAGGATGTCGATCGGCCACTCGAGCTCGGCGTACTCCTTGCCGCTGGTGATGCCGAGCGGCAGCGTGATTGCTGCCAGCACGATCACCGCCTGCCAGCCCCAGAACGTGAAGGAGGCGAGCGCGCCGGAGAACAGGCGTGCGTGCGAGGTGCGCTGCACGACGTAGTAGGAGGTGGCGAAGAGCGCGCAGCCGCCGAAGGCGAAGATCACCGCGTTGGTGTGCAGCGGCCGCAGCCGCCCGTACGAGAGCCAGGGGATGTCGAGGTTCAGCTCCGGCCACAGCAGCTGCGCGGCGATGATCACGCCGACCAGCATGCCGACCACGCCCCAGACCACGGTCATGACCGCGAACTGGCGCACCACCGTGTAGTTGTAGGAATTTTCCAGGGTCTGCATGGATGCCTGCCGCTTTTGTGGACGCTGCGATGCTACCGGCCGGGTCCGCGCCTCATTTGACTTGCATCAAACGGCGGCAGCGGCGCCGCGCACCGCCCTAGGGCACAAGAACCGCCGCGCCCTCGATGCGCCCGGCGCGCAGCGCGGCTAGCGCCTCGTTCGCCTGCGCTAGCGGATAGGTCCGCGCGCCGACCCGGATCGGCACTCGCGCGGCAAGCTGCATGAAAGCCTCGCCGTCGGCGCGGGTCAGGTTGGCCACCGATCGCAGCACCCGCTCGCCCCAGAGCAGCTCGTACGGGAACGCCGGGATCTCGGTCATGTGGATGCCGCCGCAGATCACGCTCCCGCCCTTTTTCGTGCTTTTCAGGGCCAAGGGAACCAGGCCACCCACAGGCGCAAACAGGATCGCCGCATCGAGCGGCTCGGGCGGGACCTCGGTCGAGTCGCCCGCCCACTGCGCGCCGCAGCTCCTTGCGAATTTTTTCCCGGTTTCATCTCCGGGCCTGACGAACGCAAAAACCTGCCTTCCCTCTGCATGCGCCACCTGCGCGACGATGTGCGCGGCGGCGCCAAAGCCGTAGATCCCCAGCGTTTTCGCGTCCCCGGCAAACGAATAGGAGCGGTATCCAATCAGGCCGGCGCAGAGCAGCGGCGCCGCCTCGGCGTCGGAGTAGCGCTCCGGGATCGGCAGGCAGTAGCGTTCGTCGGCGACCGCGTACTCGGCATAGCCGCCCTCGAGGTGGCAGCCGGTGAACCGCGCGCGCTCGCAGAGGTTCTCGCGGCCGGCGCGGCAGTGCGCGCATTGGCCGCAGGTCCAGCCGAGCCAGGGAATTCCCACCCTCTTTGCCGTGCCGACCACGGTTCCCACGATCTCGTGGCCGGGGGTGACCGGAGCGCGGCATTGCGGCAGCTCGCCGTCGGCGAGGTGCAGGTCGGTGCGGCACACGCCGCAGGCGCTCACCTTCACGAGCAACTGCCCGGGGCCGGGCTCGGGCACCGCCACCGTGTCGAGGCTGAGCGCCTGACCCGGCGCATGCAGCCGCATGGCGCGCATTTCAACGGGCGCGGTCGTCATCCTCGAGGATCGAGTGCCCGGGACGCTCCAGATCGTCGAACTGCCCGCCCTGCAGCGCGCGCCAGAACACCCAGCCGATCAGGAATACGACGGCGACGGAGAGGGGGATGAGGAGGCTGAGGCTTTCCATGACTGTGGCCCGGCGCCGCCTCGGGCGGCGCGCAGAGCGTTGAGCACCACGATGAACGAGCTCGCCGCCATGCCGACGGCCGCTTCCCAGGGGCCGATCCAGCCAGCCGCGGCGAGCGGCAGCGCCACGGCGTTGTAGGCGAGCGCCCAGGCGAAGTTCTGGCGCACGATCCGCATCACGCGGCGTGCCTGGGCGACCGCGCGCGGCAATTCGTGGAGGGAGTTCCCCAGCAGGACGAAATCCGACCGGCATTGCGCCGCATCCGCGCCGCTGCCCATCGCGAAGGAGACGTCCGCGCCCGCCAGTACCGGCGCATCGTTCAGGCCGTCGCCCACCATCGCCACCACCCTGCCCTCGCCCTGCAGGCGCTCGAGGAAGGCGAACTTGTCCTTCGGCAACGCGCCGCCCTTCGCCGATGCGATGCCCAGGCGCGCCGCAAGCGCCGCGACGGCCGCCGGCCGGTCGCCGCTCAGCAGGTGCACCTCCAGGCCGGCGGCGCGCAGCCCGGCCACCGCCTCGCGCGCCTCCTCGCGCAGTTGATCCTCGAGCAGAAAAACCGCGAGCCACGCCTGCTCCGACGCCAGGAACACAGGTGTCTGGCCGGCCTCGGGCGCCAGAGCCGGGGCTGCATCCGCGACGAGTTCCCGGCAGAATTCCTCCGTGCCGATGCGCACGCGCTTGCCACCCAGAGTCCCCTCCAGGCCCTGCCCCGGGTAGTCGCGGATATCCCTTACCGGGAGCGGTTCTCCATCGAATGCGCGCGCCAAGGGATGCCGGCTCGCGCTCTCCAGTCCGCAGGCCAGCGCCCGGCACCAGCCTTCATTCTCGAAACCGGTCAATGCAACGCGAACGACGCGAAAACGTCCCTCGGTGAGGGTGCCGGTCTTGTCCAGCACGAAGTCGGTCGCTGCGGCCAGGGTCTCCAGCGCCTGCGAGCGCGTGAGCGCGACTCCGCGCGCGAGCAGGTTCCCGGCCGCCTGCGCGAGTGCGACCGGCGCCGCGAGCGCGAGCGCGCAGGGGCAGGTCGCCACCAGCACCGCAATGGCGACCCAGCCGTCGCCGGCGTGCAGTCCGGCTAGCAGCGCCACCACGAGCACCGCCCAAGTGAGCACCTGTGCGATCCGGTCGGCGGCGGCGACCAGCCGCGGCCGCGACGCCGCGGCGTGCTCGACCAGTCGCGCGATCGCCGCGGCACGCGTCTGCGCGCCCGCGCGCTCCACGCGCACGTACAGCGCCTGCTCGAGGTTGAGGGTTCCGGCGGCGACCGTGCTGCCCGGGGCTTTCGCGAGCGGCAGCGGCTCGCCCGTGAGCAGGGATTCGTCGACGCTCGAGCGGCCTTCCTCGACGGTGCCATCGGCAGGCAGCCTGTCGCCGGCAGGCACCACCACGAGGTCGCCTTTCGCGAGCTCATGGGCCTGCACTCGAATGAAGCTTCCACCAACCGAACGCAAGGCGGAGGATGGAGTCCACCGGCTCAGCCGGTCCAGCGAGCGGGCAGCGCGCTGGCGCGCGGCCAGCTCCAGGTAGCGCGCCCCGAGCAGCAGGAACACCAGCATCGCGAT
>JAYRND010000082.1:0-9546 GCA_041904885.1 Burkholderiales bacterium | reverse complement strand
CTCGATGTCCTCGCGGCGCATCCGGAGCCGTTGGGCCTGAAACAGGTCGCGCAATACACCGGATTGCACCCGTCCACCGCGCACCGCATTCTTTCCGCGCTCGCGGCCGACCGGCTGGTGGATCGGATCGAGCCGGGCAGCTACCGGCTGGGAATGCGCCTGCTCGAGCTCGGCAACCTCGTCAAGTCGCGCATCAACGTGCGCGAGATGGCGCTGCCGGTGATGCGCGAGCTGCACGCGCAGATCGGCGAGACGGTGAACCTCTCGGTGCGCCACGACGACGAGATCGTCTACGTGGAGCGGACCTCCTCGGGCCGCTCGGCGATGCGCGTGGTGCACGTGATCGGCGCGCGCGCCGCGCTGCACATCACCGCGGCGGGCAAGCTGTTCCTGCTGGAGGAGGGCTTTCCGAAGCTGCGCGAGTACGCAAGGCGCACCGGGCTTGCGGCGCACACCAGGAACAGCATCACCGCGCTGCCTCAGCTCGAGCGGGAGCTCGAGCGAATCCAGCGCCAGGGCTGGGCCACCGACGCCGAAGAGGCCGAAATCGGCGTGCGCTGCGTGGCTGCGGCGGTCCGGGACGATTCCGGCACGCTGATCGCCGCGCTCTCCATCTCCTCGCCCGCCGACCGGATGAAGCCGACCTGGGGGCCGCTGGTGAAGGAATCGGCCGAGCGGATTGGCCACGCGATCGGCCACCGCAAGGATGCCGCGCGAATTAGCGCCGCGTAACTAGGCTGCCGTAAGGCCGTGCAGGGCGAAGCGCCCCTGCCGGTCCAGCCAGAGCTTTTCTCCCCGGAAGCCGGCGCGCCTTGCCAGCGCGCGGAACTCGTCGACCGAGTACTTGTACGAATTCTCGGTATGGATCGACTCGCCGCCCGCGAAATCGACTCGGTGCCTGCCGATGTTCACCGTTTGCGCGACGAGCGACACCAAGTGCATCTCGATCCGGCCGAGCGCCGCGTTGTAGAAAGCGTAGTGGCGGAAGCGCCGCAGGTCGAAATCGCCGCCGAGCTCCCGGTTGATGCGCGCGAGCAGGTTGAGGTTGAAGTCGGCGGTGATCCCGCGCGCGTCGTTGTACGCCGCGTGCAGGAGGTTGGCGTCCTTCTTCAGGTCCACGCCGACCAGCATTGCCCCCTTGGGACCCACCTGGCTGCGGGTCATGCGCAGGAACGCCTGCGCCTCGTCCGGCGTCAGGTTGCCGATGGTCGAGCCGGGAAAGTAGACCACGCGCCGGCCACGGCCGGCGGCGATCGGGATTTCCAGCGGCCGCGAGAAGTCGCCGTGCACCGGTCGCAACGCGAGCCAGGGAAAGCGGCGGCGCAGCCTTGCCGCCGCCGCCTCCAGCGCGTCCACGGAAATTTCCACCGGCACGTAAGCGGCGGGCCGCAGCGCCTCGATCAGCAGTCTCGATTTGCGGCTTTCGCCGCTGCCGTACTCGATCAAGGTGCAGCCTCGGCCGGCGAAGCGCGCGATGGCGCCAATGTGGGCGCGGGTGAGCGCAAGCTCGCTGCGCGTCAGGTAGTACTCGGGCAGGCGGCAGATCGCCTCAAACAGCCGGCTGCCGCGGGCATCGTAGAAATACTTGGGAGGCAACGCCTTCTGCGGCAGTGACAGTCCCGCGACGACATCCTCGCGGAATCCATCCGTCGCAACCGGCAGGGCTAGCCGCGCGGCCCCGCGGCGGCGCTGGTCTCGAGCCACTTCCGGATGCGGTTGGCGTCGCCCACGCGCGAGAACTTGCCCCAGGAATCGAGCAGGACGACGATGACCTCGCGCGAGGCCATGCGCACGCGCATCACCAGGCAGCGGCCGGCCTCGCTGATGTAGCCGGTCTTCGACAGGCCGATCTCCCAGTGGGCATTGCGCACCAGGCCGTTGGTGTTGCGGTACTGGAGCGGCCGGCCGTATGCCACCACCGTGGCGCTTTCGCGCGTCGAGTACTGGCGGATCAGCGGATACTCGTGCGCCGCCGCAACCAATCGGGCGAGATCCCGCGCGCTGGATACGTTGGCCGCGGATAGCCCGGTCGGGTCGACGAACCGGGTGTCATGCATGCCCAGCGCGGCCGCTTTCGCGTTCATCGCGGCGACGAAGACTTCGGTTCCCCCGGGAAAGGTCCGTCCCAGCGACGCAGCGGCGCGGTTCTCCGAGGACATGAGCGCGAGCAGGAGCAGCTCGTCGCGCGTCAGCGCCGTGCCCGGCCGCAGGCGCGAGCGCGTGCCCTTGACGAGGTCGTTGTCCTCGCCGCTGATGACGACGCGCTGCTCCAGGTTGACGCCGGAATCGAGGATCACGATCGCGGTCATCAGCTTGGTGATGGAGGCGATCGGCAGCACCGCGCCCTGGTTCTTGGCGATCAGGGTTTCGCCGCTGGCCGCGTCCTGTACCAGCGCGACCGCGGAGCGCAGGAACACTTCGTCCTGCTTCTTCGGTTCGCGCGCTTGCGCGAATCCGATGGTCAGCGCGAGCACCGCCGCCAGCGCGCCCAGCGCGACGAGTTTCTCCAGCTGATGCAGGCTGCGGCCGCGATCGATCATGGTCCGGTGGTTCTCCACGCGGCGAGAGTGTAGCGGAAAAGAAGCCGGAAATCCAAGCAAAATTAGGGGCCTAGGGAAGAAACTTCACACCGGGTCAAGCCGTCTTGGCCTTTTGCAGGACGGCCTCGGCCTGGGCCGCTTCTTGCTGCAGCGCCCACATGCGGGCGTATTCCCCGCCTGCCGCGAGCAGCTCGCGATGGCTGCCGCGCTCGACGATGCGGCCGTGGTTCAGCACCAGGATCATGTCGGCATCCATCACCGTCGACAGGCGGTGCGCGATCACGAGGGTCGTGCGGCCCACCGAGATCCGCTCGAGCTCGGCCTGGATCGCCTTTTCCGCCTTGGAGTCGAGCGCAGAGGTGGCCTCGTCGAAGATGAGGATGCGCGGGTCCTTGAGCAGCGCGCGCGCGATCGCCACCCGCTGCTTCTCGCCGCCGGAGAGCTTGAGGCCGCGCTCGCCGACCATCGCCTCGTATTTGGCCGGGAGCGTCTCGATGAAGTCGTGGATGTGCGCCGCGCGCGCTGCTTCGACCACCTCGGCGGCATCCGCGCCCGTGCGGCCGTAGTGGATGTTGTAGCGGATGGTGTCGTTGAACAGCACCGTGTCCTGCGGCACGATGCCGATGGCGGCGCGCAGGCTCGATTGCCTTATTTCCCTTATGTCGATCCCATTGACTGAAATCGACCCACCGGTTACGTCGTAAAAGCGAAACAGCAGGCGCGCCAGCGTCGACTTGCCCGAGCCGGAATGGCCGACCACGGCGACGCGCTGTCCCGCGGGAATGGTGAAGCTGACGTCGAAAAGTATTTGTCTTTGTGGTTCATAAGAAAAACTGACCCCGCGAAACTCGACCGTCGCCGGTCCAGCCGGCAGGTCGGGGGCGCCGGGCCGGTCGTCGACCTCGCGGCTCTCATGGAGAAGCCGGAACATGCGGTCCATGTCCATGAGCGACTGCTTGATCTCGCGGTAGACCATGCCGAGGAAGTTGAGCGGGATGTAGAGCTGGATCAGCAGCGCGTTGACGAGCACGAGGTCGCCGAGCGACAGCGTTCCCCCGGCGACGCCTTCGGCCGCGAGGAACATGAGCGCGGTGACCGCGGCGGCGATGACCAGGCTCTGGCCGATGTTGAGGAGCCCCAGCGAGGACTCGAAGCGCACCGCAGCGTCTTCGTACTTGCGCAGGCTGAAGTCGTAGCGGCGCGCCTCGAACTCTTCGTTTCCGAAGTACTTGACCGTCTCATAGTTGAGCAGGCTGTCGATGGCGCGGGTATTGGCCTTGGAGTCGAGCTTGTTGGCGCGGCGCCGGATCTCGATGCGCCACTCGGTGACGGCGATCGTGAAGGTGATGTAGACCGCGACCGCCCCGAAGGTCACCGCGGCGAAGCGCCAGTCGAACTTGGCGAGCAGCACCGCCGCGACCAGCGCGAACTCCAATATGACGGGGAGGATCGAGAACAGCAGGTAGGACAGCAGCGTGGAGATGCCGCGCGTGCCGCGCTCGATGTCGCGCGTCATGCCGCCGGTCTGGCGCTCCAGGTGGAACCGCAGCGACAGCGCGTGCAAATGGCGGAACACGCCAAGCGCCACCTGGCGGATGGCGTGCTGCGTGACGCGCACGAATACCACGTCGCGCAGCTCGCCAAAGAGAGTCGTCGAAAAGCGCAGCAGGCCGTAGGCGGCGAGCAGCGCCACCGGCACCGCCACCACCGCGAGCTTGGGATCCAGGCTGTCGACGATGCCCTTCATCGCCAGCGGCACGCTGACGTTGGCGAGCTTGGCCGAAACCAGGAACGTCAGCGCGACCGCTACGCGGCCCCGGAACTCCAGCAGGTAGGGCAAAAGCAGCCGCACAGAGCGCCACTCGTTGCCGCGGAGTTTGTCCTGCCCGGAACCGGAGCCGTGGTGGCCGTGCGCTGCCATAGAGGGAACGATGGGGGAGCGCGATTCTAACTTCCAGGGACAGGCAAACCCCTTGACGCAGCAGGCCTGGATCCATACAATTCAAACGTTCGTTTGAATCAAGGAACCCCCATGAGCCTGCGTGCCATCAAGCCTCCGCACGAGACGCGCACCCGCATCCTCGACGCCGCCGAAGAGCTGTTCATGCTGCACGGCTTCGAGGCGACCTCGATGCGCCAGCTCACTGCCCAGGCGAGCGTCAACCTCGCCGCGGTCAACTATCACTTCGGCTCCAAGGACGCGCTGATCGAGGCGGTGTTCCGCCGGCGCCTGGACGTGATGAACGCGGCGCGCATCGCCGAGCTCGACCGCCTGGAGAAGGAAGCCGCCGGCCGGCCGCTCGCCACCGAGGCCATCATCCGCGCCTTCATCGGCGCGAGTCTGCGCATGATCGAGGACGCCAGGGAGGGCGGCCGCAACTTCATCCGCCTGCTCGGCAGGACCTACACGGATCCGCAGAAGCAGATCCGCTCGCTCATCGGCCAGCTCTACGCGCCGGCCATGGAGCGCTTCAAGGCCGCCTTCGAGAGATCGCTGCCGCAGATGCCGCGCGAGGAGCTCATCTGGCGCATGCACTTCATGTTCGGCACGCTCGCCTACACCCTGGCCGCGACCGACACCGTGCAGCTCATCGCGGGCTGCAAGCCCGAGGACCGCTACGACGCGGGGCTGCTGGAAGCGCGCCTGACCGCTTTCCTGCAGGCCGGCCTGCTCGCCCCGCTGCACGGGGCGAAGGACGTGAAGAAAGCCGCTTGAACCGAACCGGAATCCAGGAGGAGGCAACATGATGGACATCGCCGTTTTCGCCGCCGTGACGATCGCGGTACTCATGGCGCTCGCCTACTTCCAGGCGCCGGTCCTGCTCTGGACCGTCGCTGCCGGCGTCATCCTCGGCAGCTGGGCCTCCGCGTTCGCTTGGTCAGGGACCGCAATCGGGATCGTTTTTGGAATCTTCGCCATCTCGGCGATCGTCCTGAACGTGAATTTCCTCAGAAGGAAAGTCGTCAGCGACCCCGTCCTCGCCATCTTCCGCCGCATCCTGCCCGACATGTCGCAGACCGAGAAGGAGGCGATCGACGCCGGCACGGTGTGGTGGGATGCCGACCTGTTCTCGGGCAAGCCTGACTGGAGCAAAATGCTCGCCATTCCGGCGCCGAAGCTGACGGCGGAAGAGCAGGCCTTCGTCGACGGACCCTGCGAGGAAGTCTGCGCGATGACCAACGACTGGGAGGTCACGCACGAGCGCTACGACCTGCCGCCGCAGGTCTGGCAGTACCTGAAGGACAAGGGCTTCTTCGGCATGATCATCCCGAAGAAATACGGCGGCCTCGGCTTCTCCGCGCTCGCTCACTCGGCGGTGGTGCTCAAGCTCTCCACGCGCTCCAACGCGCTCGGCGTCAGCGTCATGGTCCCCAACTCGCTCGGGCCGGCGGAACTGCTGCTGCACTACGGCACCGACGAGCAGAAGAACCACTACCTGCCCCGGCTCGCCAAGGGCCTCGAGATCCCCTGCTTCGCGCTGACCAGCCCCGAGGCGGGTTCCGACGCGGCGTCGATTCCCGATTACGGCGTGGTCTGCAAGGGCATGTACCAGGGCAAGGAAGTGCTCGGCATGCGCGTCACCTGGGATAAGCGCTACATCACGCTGGGACCGGTCGCCACGCTCCTCGGCCTCGCCTTCAGGCTCTACGACCCGGAGCACCTGCTCGGAGGTAAAGAGGACCTCGGCATCACCTGCGCCCTCGTCCCCACCAATCATCCGGGCGTGAACATCGGCCGCCGCCACCTGCCGCTCAATGCGGCGTTCCAGAACGGCCCGAACTCCGGCAAGGACGTGTTCATGCCGCTCGACTGGATCATCGGCGGGCGCGACTACGCGGGCAAGGGCTGGATGATGCTCATGGGCTGCCTCGCGGCGGGCCGCTCGATCTCGCTGCCGACCTCGTCCGCGGGCGGCGCCAAGGCGCTCGCGCGCGTGACCGGCGCGTACGCGCGCGTGCGCAGCCAGTTCAAGACGCCAATCGGCAAGCTGGAGGGCGTCGAGGAGGCGCTCGGCCGCATTGCCGCGAACGCGTACATGATGGACGCGGTTCGCACGATGACGGCGGGCGCCGTGGACCTCGGTGAGAAGCCGGCGGTGATCTCGGCGATCGCCAAGTACCACATGACCGAGCGGGCGCGCGCCTGCGTCAACGACGCGATGGATATCCACGGCGGCAAGGGCATCTGCCTCGGACCCGACAACTGGGTCGGGCGCGGCTACCAGGTCATGCCGGTCGGCATCACCGTGGAGGGCGCTAACATCCTCACCCGCACGCTCATCATCTTCGGCCAGGGCGCGATCCGCTGCCATCCCTACGTGCTGCGCGAGATGCGCGCGGCGAAGGAAATGCAGGGCGCCGCCGCCTCGATCGAGTTCGACGACGCCTTCACCTCGCACATCGGCCACACCATCTCCAACGGCGTGCGCGCCTTCGTGCACGGCATCACGAGCTCGCGCCTCGGCCAGACGCCGCGCGACGGCGCGCCCGAGACGCGGCATTACTACCGCTTCGCCTCGCGGATCGCCTCCGCGTTCGCGTTCCTCGCCGACGTGTCGATGCTGGCGATGGGCGGCGCCCTCAAGCGCAAGGAAAAAATCTCCGGCCGCCTGGGCGACGTGCTGTCGATGCTGTACCTGCTCTCGGCGACGCTGAAGCGTTACGAGGACCAGGGGCGCCCGAAGGAGGACCTGCCGATGATCCGCTGGGTGGTGCGCGACCTCGTGTACCGCGCGCAGGAGGCGATCGATGGCATCCTGTCCAATTTCCCGGTGAAGAGTCTCGCGACCTTGCTGCGCTTCGTCATCTTCCCGCTCGGCATGTCGTTCCGGCCGCCGCTCGACTCGCGCAACCGCGAAAGCGCGCAGATCCTGCTCGAGCCGGGCGCGGCGCGCGACCGCCTGTCCGAAGGCATGTACATCCCGAAAGGCGAGTCCGATCCCACGGCGGTGCTCGAGGCGGCGTTCCTCGCCGCCATCGCGTGCGAGCCTGTAGACGAGAAGATCCGTAAGGCCGTGAAGAAGGGGAAGGTGACCGTTTCCGCAGGGTCCGAGCTGGGATTGATCTGCAAGGACAAGCAAATCATCTCGGCCGAGGAGTATGCGCTCTGGCAGCGCAAGGAAGCGCTGCGCCGGAACGTGATCAAGGTCAACGACTTCGCTCAGGACTTCGGCCGCGCCGAAATCTCGATGAAGCTCGCGCAGGAAGCCAAGCCCGCAACCGCAAAGGCCGCCTGAGATGTTCGCCAAGCCTATCTACGTGATCGACGGCGCACGCACGCCGTTCCTCAAATCGAAGAACCGGCCGGGCGTGTTCTCGGCGGGCGACCTCGCCACGCAGGCCGGCAAGACGCTGCTCGCTCGCCAGAAGTTCGCGCCGCAGGACCTCGACGAGGTCATCCTCGGCTGCGCGGCGCCCTCGGTGGACGAGGTGAACATCGGCCGCGTGGCCGCGCTGCGCATGGGCTGCGGGGAAAAAGTCCCGGGCTGGACGGTGATGCGCAACTGCGCTTCCGGCATGCAGGCGCTCGACTCGGGAGTGAACGCCATCCTCGCCGGGCGCTCGGACCTCGTTCTCGCCGGCGGCGTGGACGCGCTCTCGCGCGCGCCGCTGCTTTACAACGACAGGATGGTGAACTGGTTTTCCGACATGATGGGAGCGCGCACCGGCGGCCAAAAGGCAGGCATGTTCGCCAGACTGCCCTTCGGCGCCCTGTTCAACCCGGTCATCGGCATCATGAAGGGACTCACCGACCCGATGGTCGGCCTGCTGATGGGACAGACCGCGGAGAATCTCGCGCACCGATTCGGAATTACCCGCGAGCAAATGGATTCGTATTCGGTCCGGTCTCATAAGCGGGTCGTAGCCGCGCAGGAAGCGGGCCATCTGAAGGCCGGCGGCGGCGAGGTCGAGGCACTGTACGACGCCAAAGGCAAGACCTATACGCTGGACGACGGCGTGCGCAGCGACGCCTCGGTCGAAAACCTCGCCAAGCTGAAGCCTTTTTTCGACCGCAAGTATGGCAACGTTACCCCGGGCAACAGCTCGCAGATCACCGACGGCGCCGCCTGGCTGATCCTCGCTTCCGAGGAAGCCATGAAGAAGCACGACCTGAAGCCGATGGGCATGATCCTGGATTCGCAATGGGCGGGGCTGGATCCCGCGCAGATGGGCCTCGGACCGGTGCATGCGGCGACGCCGATCCTGCAGCGCCACAATCTCAAGCTCGACGGCGTCGACTACTGGGAGATCAACGAGGCCTTCGCCGCGCAGGTTCTGGGCTGCCTCGCCGCCTGGAAGGACGAGAAGTATTGCAAGGAACAACTGGGTTTGAGTTCATCTTTTGGAGAACTTGACCAGGAAAAGCTGAATGTGGACGGCGGCGCGGTCGCCCTCGGCCATCCGGTCGGAGCCTCGGGAGCGCGGATCGTTCTGCACATGTTGAAGCTGCTGAAGCGTAAGAACGCGAAGCGCGGCATGGCGTCGATCTGCATCGGCGGCGGCCTCGGCGGCGCGATGCTGGTGGAGGCGACCTGACATGGACCGCGCGAAAGCGATGTACAAGCACTGGCGCTACGAGATCGACGCCCAGAACCTCGCCTGGCTGACCTTCGACAAGCAGGGCGAGTCGGCGAACACGTTCTCGCGCGAAGCGCTGGAGGAGCTCTCCGCGGCGATCGACGCGATCCGCGCCGCGAATCCGAAGGGGATGGTGCTGCGCTCGGGCAAGGACAGCTTCATCGCCGGCGCCGACATCAACACCTTCGCGAGCTTCTCGAAGGCCGAGGAGGCGGTGGCGTTCACGCGCCTCGGCTGGGACACGCTGCAGAAGGTGCGCGACCTGCCCTTCCCCACGACGGCGATGATCAACGGCTTCTGCATGGGCGGCGGCCTCGAGTTGTCGCTCGCCTGCACCTACCGCGTCGCGCTCGACGACCCGAAGACGCGCCTCGCCTTCCCCGAGGTGATGCTCGGCATCTGGCCGCTGTGGCACGGCCTGCAGTGG
>JAYRND010000081.1:0-3249 GCA_041904885.1 Burkholderiales bacterium | reverse complement strand
GGCCCAAGGTGCCATTCGCCCCGCGCCCCGTCCAATCGATTCTTGCGTGAACATCCATTGCCTTTGCCTATGTCCGATTCATGTGAACTTCGCGGGCCGCGCCACGGCCACGTCGGCGACCCAGAGCGCCAGAGCGTAGTCGGTCGAATAACGCGCGATGAGCGCGTCCACGAGGCGCTGCGCGGTGCCTTCGTCGCACAGCACCTTGATCTCGACCGAGCGCCCGCCCTCCCAGTCGCCGCCGCGCTCGCCGCGCGCGCCGCCGCCGCGCACGTCGCTCATCGTGTAGCCGCTCGCGCCCGCCTCGCGCAGCGTCTCCAGGACGCGGCGCTCGAGCGAGGTCTCGCAGACCACGGTCACCAGCTTGCGCGTATGCAGTTGCGTCATGCCGACCCCGCTATCCTCGCCGCCATGCGCTCGTAGAGCGGGATGCCGGCGAGCAGATTGAACGGAAAGGTGACGCCCAGCACGATCGAGATCGACAGCGCGGGATTGGCTTCCGGCACCGACATCCGCATGGCCGCCGGCGCGGCGATGTACGACGCGCTCGCGGCAAGCGTCGCCATCAGCGCGATGCCGCCGTGCGACAGGCCCATCAGCCAGCCGAAGCCTGCGCCGATCGCACCGAAGGCCGGCGGCACGAGCAGCGCGAATCCGGCCAGGAAGGGGCCCGCCTGGCGCAGCGCGCCAAGCTGCCCGCCGGCGACCAGCCCCAATTCCAGCATGAACAGGCAGAGCGCACCCTTGAACAGGTCGCCGAAGAACGGCTTCACCGGCGCGAGGCCCTCTGCGCCGAGCACGGCGCCCGTCAGCAGCCCGCCCACCAGCAATATGACGCTCTTGCCAACGAAGGCGTCGCGCAGAATGGGGGCAAGCCCCGCTCCGCGCCCCGTTCCCATCCGTGCGAGCAGCACGCCCACCAGCAGGCCGGGAACCTCCAGTAGCGCGACGAACAGCGGCATGGTGGGCTCCGCATCGATGCCGCGCGTGCTGAGGTAGGTGAGCCCCGCGGCAAACGTCACGACGCTCACCGAGCCGTAATGCGCGGCGATCGCCGCCGCGTTGCTGCGGTCGAGGCGGCCGAGGAAGCGCAGCAGCGCGAATGCAAGGAGCGGCAGCAGGCAGCCCATGGCGAGCGCCAGCAGCGCCTGGCCGGCGAGCGAGGGCGCCAGCGCGCGCGACAGCTCCGCGCCGCCCTTGAGGCCCAGCGCGACGAGCAGATAGATGGAAAGCGCGTCGTAAAGCGGCTCGGGCACGCGCAGGTCCGAGCGCAGCGCGCGCGCGGACACGCCGAGCAGGAAGAACAGGACGACCGGATCGATCATGCACGGGGCATCAGGCGGCCAGGCTGTGAAGCGCGGCGCTCCCGGCTTGCAGGCGCTCCAGGCAGGCCTCGGCGGCCTCCAGCGCGTCGGCGGTTCGCTCACGCTGCACGGTGATGTGTCCCATCTTGCGTCGCGGCCGCGCCTGCGCCTTGCCGTAGAGGTGCAGCGTGCCACGGGAATCGCCAATGACCTGCTTCCAGTCCGGTTCGCCGCCGCGCCATGCGTCGCCCAGGATGTTGAGCATCGCCGCCCCGGAAAGCAGGGTCGGATCACCGAGCGGGAGGCCGCACAGCGCGCGCACCTGCTGCTCGAACTGGCTCGTCTCGCAGGCCTCCAGCGTGTAGTGGCCGCTGTTGTGCGGGCGCGGCGCGATCTCGTTGACGAGGAGCGCGCCTTCGCTCACGAAAAACTCGACCGCGAGAACGCCGACGTAGTCCAGGCATTCGGCGATACGCTGCGCGTGCTGCGACGCCTGCGCGGCGAGTTCGGGCGCGACGCGCGCCGGCACGGCCGAGAGCTCCAGGATGCCGTGGCGGTGACGGTTCTCGGCCGCCGGATAGACCCGCGTGCCGCCGTCTGCCGCGCGCGCGAGCACGACGGAAATTTCGGCATCGAGCGCCACGCGCCGTTCCAGCACGCAGGGCGCCTCGCGCAGGTCGCGCCACGCCGTCAGCGCCTCCGCCGCGGAGGCAACGCGGACCTGTCCCTTGCCGTCGTAGCTCTGGCGCGCGAGTTTCAGGATGCCGGGATAGCAGCCGGCGGCAGCGACGTCGCCCGCGGCGATCACGGGAGCGAACGGCGCCACCGGCAAGCTGATCCCGCGCAGAAAGCGCTTCTCGCGGATCCGGTCCTGCAGCACTGCGATCGATTCCGCGCGCGGCGCGGTGGCGCAGCGGCGCTCGACATGCGCCACGCTTCCCGCCGGCACGCTCTCGAACTCGACGGTGACCGCGGCGCAGGCGCCCGCGAGGCGATCCAGGGCGGCCGGGTCGTTGTAGGGGGCGACGATCCGTTCGTCGGCGACCTGCATTGCCGGGCTCCCGGCATCAGGATCGAGCACCGCGACGCGGTAGCCCATGTCGCGGGCGGCGAGAGCGAAGAACCTGCCCAGCTGGCCGCCGCCAATGACGCCGAGCGTGGCGGGCGGCCGGATCGGCTGCAGCGGGTTCAGGACACGTGGCATGGGAGCTCCATGGCGAGGGCTCGATCGCGCTCGGCGCGGGCGTAGCGCTCCAGCGCCGAGGCGACATCGGCGTCGTATACGGAAAGAAGGCGGGCCGCGAAGATGCCGGCGTTGGCCGCGCCCGCGTCGCCGATCGCGAATGTCGCGACCGGAACGCCCTTGGGCATCTGCACGATCGAGTACAGCGAGTCCTGGCCGCCGAGATGGCGCGTCGCGACCGGAACGCCAAGCACCGGCAGCGTCGTCTTGGCGGCCAGCATGCCGGGCAGGTGCGCGGCGCCGCCGGCGCCGGCGATCAGCAGTTTGAGGCCGCGCTCGCGCGCGCTTTGCGCATAGGCGAACATCTCATCCGGCATGCGGTGCGCGGAGAGCACACGCGCCTCGAACGGGATGCCGAAGTGCTCGA
Organism: Burkholderiales bacterium; assembly: GCA_041904885.1. Lineage (GTDB taxonomy): Bacteria > Pseudomonadota > Gammaproteobacteria > Burkholderiales > SG8-39 > RBG-16-66-20. The sequence goes on along the minus strand of JAYRND010000081.1, from coordinate 335 downwards.
GCATCGTGCAGGCGTGGCGAAGCGTGTCCCAATCGCTCGCCGAGCCCATCACCACGCCGGCCAGCGCCGGACGAAAGCCGGAAGTACGCATGTCCATGGTCAGTCCTCGCAGCTCGGGGTTGCTAGGGGGCGCAGTGTGGAGGGGGCGTCTCATATCGTCTAATTGATTGTTTTTTTTCTTATCATTAGCATTAACTTATGTTCAAGCGCGGCCGCCACGGCCATCTCACGCTGCGGCAGCTGGAAACCTTCGAGGCGATCGCCCGGCTGGGCAGCGTCACGCGCGCGGCCGAGGCGCTGCACCTCACGCAGCCGGCGGTATCGATTCAGCTGCG